>CANHUG010000037.1 GCA_947462995.1 Verrucomicrobiales bacterium
CAACCTTGGGCTAGGGGACGCAATCCCGTTGGGATTGGGGGGTTGTTGGCGGGGGGTAGGGAAGTGAGACGTGAGAAGTGAGAAGTGAGAATGGCTTGTTGGGAGAGGGGTAGGGAAGTGAGAAGTGGGAAGTGAGAAGTGTGAATGGCTTGTTGGGAGAGGGGGCGGTTGTGCGCGGACTTGCAGCGGGCGCTGCGCTTCCGGAACGGGTGGATTCGGGTGATGATCATCGTGGGTTGCGGGTGGTTGGGGTGGTGTTGCTTCCGGCTTGCGGGTACTTGTGAGTCGGTTGTTGCGGCAGCGGGGTCGCAGGGTAAGGGGATCGCGGGACGCCGGTGAAATCAGTGACCGAAGTGGTTGGCGTTGAGATTGAAGGTCCGGCTGCACGCAACCGGCGACGGGCGGAATGGGAGTTGAACATGGACCCGGAACCTGCTAAGTCCGGGGTGATCAAGGCCACCGAAAATGCCCGCTCATCCATCAACGCCAGGCGCTCTCGAGCGACCTTGTCGAGGAGCGGCTTTGTTCGACAAACCGGATGCAGGCAACGGGTCGGATGGCATCGGTTGGGGCGCAACGTCTTGCGCTCGCCGTGTCCTGATGCGAGGCGTTCGGCACGATAATTTATGCGTTACCTACTACTCCTACTCGCCCTCACTGTTTGTGCGGTGCACGCAAAAACTCCGGAGGAGACCATTCGAACCTACGTCGACCAAATCAAAGTCGGAGGCCTCGGCCGGGTCGCTGCCTTAATGCATCCTGACGAGCTTGAGAAGTTTCGAGGGATGTTGCGACCATTTATAGACGAGGCTTTGAAGGAAGAAGAGGGTCGCGCCGAGTTTGAACAATTTGCGGAGGCCTCGGACAAAACGAAGCAGAAACAATTGAGCCCTGAAGTATTCATGTCTCTGTTTCTGACGTGGCTCGAGGGTGTTCAGCCACAGCTATCGGAGGTCCTGAAAGCTTCCACGTTTGAGGTCATCGGGCACGTCAAAGAAGGCGAAGTGAGTCACGTAGTGGTCCGGATGCGGGCGAAGATGGAGGGCGTTGAGATCGAACAATTGAGCGTCATGTCCACCAAGGACCACCAAGGCACTGCCAAGATGATGCTCTCAGGGGAAATCAAGCAGATGGCGGAGATGTTACGTGCGCAACGGTGAACCAACGGTGAGCATTCAAGTGGGCATGGCGGCGAGAAACGAGCCAGCCAATGCCCGTTTGGTTGATCAAGTCCGGCGGTAGCACCCGGGGGGGAGGGAGGAAGTGAGAAGGGGGAAGTTTGAATGGCTTGTTGGGAGAGGGGGAGAGGGGCGAGTGCGGCGCCTCGCGGTCGCGGGCTGGTGCGGAGGTGTGGAGAGCTTGAACGGTGCCGGGCCAGCGGGCTGGCTCCGGAAAGCGGCAGCGGGCTTCCGCAGTCCAAGGCCTTCGGCTGGCTGGTTCGGAGAGGAGCGTGTTGGGTGGCGCGAGTACGGAGCCTCGCGATCCCGGGCTTGTTCGGAGGGCTTGCAGGCGCACTCCGTGCGCAGAGAGAGCTGTAATTCTGACAGCAGTCCAGAGCCTGCGGCTGCTTGAACGGAGAGGCGGACGTGCGGGAGCACGTCCCTACCCTGGGGGGGAGGGAAGTGAGAGGTGTGAATGGCTTGTTGGGAGAGTGGTGGAGTGATGCTCCGCTTGGCGGGGGGGCGAATCCGTCTTGGGCCAGCATTTTCAAGCCTGAGGGCGGGTGATGGGTGGTGGTGGGGGGTGGTGGAGGAAGGGGGACAAAGTGGATTGCGGAGAGGGGTGGATAGGTGCAAGGGGTGGGGAACTTGAATCGCATGGAACCGGACGCATGGATTGCATTTACCTGTCGGGGCTGCCGCGAGGCGGTGAAGATATCGCGCGGGATGGCTGGGAAGCAGGTGATTTGTCCGCGGTGTCGGACGAAGGTGACGGCGCCGTTTGAGAGTCAGCCGGTGGCTGCGGCGAAGATTGCGAAGGAGGAAGGCGGGGTGGTGCCGACGCGGTTGCCTGCGGTGAGGCAGGACATGGGAGGGTTTCAGGATTTGGGGCGGGTGCGGGATGAGTGGGAGCGGGGTGCGAAGCCGGTGGGTGGGGCGATGGATTTTGTGCCTGCGGGGCGTGGGGGGCGCGGGAGTGGCGGGGTGGAGGAGTTGCCGGAGGCTGTGGAGGATGACGGGGAAGAGGAGGAGGACGGGGATGAGGATGAGGATGAGGATGATGTGGTGGGGGAAGTGGAGGAGAATGGGGTGGTGGATGCGGCGCGGGTGGCGCGGTATCGGGAGGCTGGGGTGGCGAGTGGGAAGGGCAAGAGTAAGGGGAAGCGGCGGCGGCGGAAGGTGAGGAAGGGTCGGGATGGTCGGGATGGATTTGATGAAGGGGCTGGTGGGAAGGGGCGGCGGCGGCGTGGTGGGGTGCCGCCTGGGTTTGTGTTTCTGATGTGGGCGGGGATGGCTGGGTTGGCGGTGGCGGCGGGGTGGGCGGCGGTGAAGACCTTGCGGTCTGCGCCGGTGGTGGCGCGTGTGGTGGTTCCTGCGAACGGGGATGGGGAGCGGAGTCCAACGGAGTTGACGGAGATGTTTGTGGAGGCGTCGCGGGCGTTTCTGACGGCGGCGGATGGGGAGAGTGCGTTGCGGTTGGTGCGGGAGCCTGAGCGGGTGGGTGCGGCGTTTCGGGCGTGGTATGGTCCGGAGAATCCGTGGAAGCCGCTGGAGTTGTCGGATGAGGCTCCGGCGGAGGGTGATCTTCAGTTGCTAGGGAGGATTGCGGCGGGGAAGCTGCCGCTGAAGAATTTCGAGACCGTGCTGATGGCTGGGGAGCTGAAGGATGGGCGGTATCTGATCGACTGGGAGAGTTTTTCGGGTTGGGGTGAGCGGACGTGGGATGCGTTCATGACGGAGCGTCCGAAGGTGCCGGTGCTGATGCGGGTGGTGGTGAAGCTGGGGCCGACGACGGATTATTTTGGTCAGGATTTCACGGATGCCGAGGCGTATCAGTGTTATCAATTGAGCGATGCGGCGGCGGACCATGTGCTGAGCGGGTATGTGGTGAAGAACGGGCCGGTGGATGCGGCGCTGCAGCAGGCGTTGATTGTGCCTGGCGAGCGGAGCCGGAAGGCGCTGGTGTGTCATGCGGTGGTGCGGCTGCGGTATCCTGAGGGGAGCACGAACAGCCGGCAGGTGGAGATTGTGGAGTTTGTGGAGAAGGGGTGGATGCTGGGGGCGAAGGAGTTGTCCGGCGAGTGAGTGGGGGGCTTGGGGGAGAGGGAGGCGGAAAACTGGATGAAGAGAGCGGGGTTGGCGGTGCGTAGGAAGTGGCGGCGAGGGCCGAAATTTTCCTGTTCATGATGATCCGACTCAGCAGACTTCCGGTGTATGCGGTGGGCTTGTGCCTTGGTGGTGCGGGTTTGGGGGGAGCTGTGGCGGCGTTGGTGGCGGAGCCTGCGGAGTTGCGGATGCGGGTTGGGGAGCGGGTGTCGTTTCTGATTACGGAAAAGGGGGCGGATGGGTTCGAGCGGGACGTGACGGAGGAGGTGGCGGTGAAAATGGGGGCGGGTGGGCTGGCGGGGCTGGATGGGGTTGGGGCGGTGCGTGCGGGTCAGGTTGGGGAGGGCGTGATGGAAGTGGAGCTGGGCGGGGAGCGACTGGCGGTGCCGGTGGTGGTGGGACCGGCGGCGGAGCGGGTGCCGACGTTTGCGGGGGATGTGCTGCCGGTGTTAGGGAAGGCCGGGTGCAGTGCGGCGGCGTGTCATGCGCGTGCGGACGGGCAGAACGGGTTCCGCCTGAGTGTGTTTTCGTTCGATCCGAAGTCGGACTATCATCAGATCGTGAGAGGCGCGCGGGGGAGGCGCGTGTTTCCGTCGGATCCGGGGGAGAGCCTGCTGCTGCTGAAGGCGTCGGGTGCGGTGCCGCATGAGGGCGGGGAGCGGCTGGTGAAGGATTCGGATGGATGGAGAGTGCTGCGTGACTGGATTGGGACGGGGATGGTTTATGCGGGCGAGCGGGAGCCGATGCTGGAGCGGTTGGAGGTGATTCCGGCGGAGCGGCGGTACCGGAAGGGATCGGTGCAGCGATTGCTGGTGCGGGCGCATTACGGGGATGGGACGGTGCGTGATGTCACGGCGCTGTCGGGTTTTTATTCGAATGACAAGCAGGTGGCGACGGTGAGTGATGATGGGCGGGTGGCGGTGGAGCAGGTGAGCGGGCAGGCGGTGGTGGTGGCGCGGTACATGGGGTTGGTGGGCGGGGCGCAGGTGGTGGTGCCGGCGGAGCGGGAGCTGGGGGCGGAGCGGTATGAAGGGTTGGTGGTGAGGAATTTCATTGATAGGCTGGCGTACGGGAGGTTTCGGGCGCTGGGGTTGCTGCCGTCGGGGGAGTGCAGTGACGGGGAGTTTCTGAGACGGGCGTCGTTGGATGTGCTGGGGATCCTGCCGACGGCGGAGGAAGCGCGGCGGTTTCTGGCGGATGGAGATCCTGAGAAGCGGCGGAAGGTGGTGGCGCGGCTGCTGGAGCATCCTGCGTATGCGGACCATTGGGCGGCGAAGTTTGCGGATCTGTTCCGGCCGAATCCTGATAGGGTGGGGGTGAAGGGCGTGTTTATTCTGGATCAGTGGCTGCGGGAGAGCTTCCGGCGGAATCAGCGGTGGGATGAATTTGTGAGGGAGATGGTGCTGGCGCAGGGGAACACGCATCGATACGGGCCGGCGGTGGTGTACCGGGACCGGCGGGAGCCAGCGGAGCTGACGACGATGTTCAGCCAGTTGTTTCTGGGGGTGCGGCTGGACTGTGCGAAGTGCCATCATCATCCTAACGAGAAGTGGAGTCAGGAGGACTTCTACCGGATGGCAGCTTTTTTTGCGCCGCTCCGGCAGAAGGGCGGCGGGATTTCGGCACCGATTTCGGGCGGACACGAGACCTTTTATGTGGCGGCTGGGGGCGGCGTGCTGAAGCATCCGGTGACGGGTGAGCAGATGATGCCGCAACCGCCGGACGGGCCTGCGGCGGTGGTGGGTGAGGGGCAGGATCCGCGGGAGGCGCTGGTGACGTGGATGCTGGATCCGGGGAATCCGTTTTTTGCGAAGGCGATTGCGAACCGGGTGTGGAGTCATTTTTTCGGGAAGGGGATTGTGGATCCGGTGGATGATTTTCGGCTGTCCAATCCGGCGACGCATCCCGAGCTGCTGGAGGCGCTGGCGGAGCATCTGCGGGCGGAGAAGTATGATTTGAAGGCGCTGATGCGGACGATCATGGAATCCGAGCTGTATCAGCTGAGCAGCGAGCCTAACGAGACGAATGCGGGGGATGTGCGGAGTTTTTCGCGGTATTACCGGCGGCGGATGGGGGCGGAGATGATGGCGGATGCGGTGAGTGACGTGACCGGGGTGCCGAGCGAGTATCCCGGGTTGCCGGGTGGAGGGCGTGCGGTGCAGGCGTGGACGTACAAGATCGAGTCGCGGACGATGGATGCGTTCGGGCGGCCGAATTCGAGCAGTGATTGTCCGTGCGAGCGGAACATGAAGCCAGCGATCAGTCAGGCGCTGCATCTGATGAATGCGGAGGGATTGCAGGGGAAGCTGACGAGTACGGCGGAGGGGGCGACGGTGCAGCGGCTGGCGAGTGGGGGGATGACGCCGCGGGAGATTGTGGACGAGCTTTATCTGATTTGTTATGGGCGGCTGCCGGTGGAGGAAGAAGCGGCGGTGGCGGTGGGGCAGTTCGGGGAGGGAGCGGAGGCGCGGCGGCGGGCGGTGGAGGACGTGCTGTGGGCGCTGATCAATTCTGCGGAGTTTGTATTCAATCACTGATTAAAGCCATGGCGACACACCGGAACTGCGACGGCCATCTGCGCCGGGATTTCATACAGCTGGGGCTGCGTGGGGCGATGGGCATGGGGTTGGGGATGTGTGACCTGCTGCGCTTGAAGGCTGCGGCGGCGGAGAGTGCGGGCGGGGTGAAGCCGGTGAACTGCATCATGATCTGGCTGGATGGCGGGCCGTCGCATTTTGAGACCTTTGATCCGAAGCCGGATGCGCCGGCGGATATCCGTGGGGTGTTCAAGACCGTGCCGACGAAAGTGCCCGGGGTGCATTTCAGCGAGCCGGTGACGTAGCTAGCGGGGGTCTTCGATAAGTTCACGGTGGTGCGGTCGATCTGTCACAAGGATCCGAATCACGGGGGCGGGAATCATTACATGATGACAGGAGCGCCGACCCCGGTGCCGGTGGGATGCGGGGCGTTTGTGACCTTTCATCCGTCGATGGGGTCGATGGTGTCGCACACGCGGGGAGTGCGAGGGGGGATCCCGCCGTATATGGCGACCCCGTCGAACACGAGGTCGGGCGGGCCGAATTTTCTGGGTGGCGAGCATGCGCCGTTTGTGGTGTCGGGGTATCCGAATTCGGATGCGTTCCGGGTGAGTGATGTGGTGTTGCCTGGGGGGATTGCGGAGGGCCGGATGCAGGGACGGCGGGCGTTGCGCGGGGCGCTGGACCGGATGAAGCGGTTCAATGACCGGGTGACGGAGGATCCGGCGGTGGAGTTTGACCGGTTTTACGAGCAGGGGTTTGATCTGGTGACGTCGGCGCGGGCGCAGGAGGCGTTTGATATCGGGAAGGAGGATGTGAAAGTTAGGGAGCGGTATGGGAGGACGGACATGGGGCAGCGGTTTCTGCTGGCGCGGCGGTTGGTGGAGGTGGGTGTGTCGTGGGTGACGGTGAACTGGGGTGGGTGGGATCATCATGGCGGACTGGCGGATGCGTATAAGGGGGATATGCTGAAGACACTGGATCAGGGTGTGGCGGCGCTGATTGAGGATCTGGCGGAGCGCGGGATGCTGGAGACGACGATGGTTTTGCTGCTAGGGGAGTTCGGGCGGACACCGAAGATCAATCCGGGGGGAGGGCGGGATCACTGGCCGCATGCGATGTCGGTGCTGATGGCCGGGGCGGGGATACCGGGTGGGCAGATTGTGGGGGCGACGGATGCGCGGGGGTACTATGCGGCGGAGGACGTGTATCGGCCGGAGGATTTTGCGGCGTCGGTGTATACGAAGATGGGGATTGATCCGCATCAGAAGCTGGAGACGGCGGTGGGGCGGCCGGTTTCGCTGGTGAATGACGGGCGGTTGATTCGGGAACTGTTTGTGTGAGTCATGCGGCGAGTGATTTATGTATTGATAGGCTGCGGAGCGGGGTCGGTGATGGCTGCGGAGCCGGCGCTGACGCATATTCATCCTGCGGGGGTGCAGACTGGGAAGGTGACGGAGGTGGTGATGAGCGGGAAGTTCGAGCCGTGGCCGTGCCGGGTGTGGGCGGACGTGGCGGGGATTGAGTTTGTGCCGGGGAAGGAAGCGGGGAAGTATGCGGTGACGGTGGGAGCTGGGGTGGTGCCGGGGCCGCATCTGATCCGGGTTTACAATGACGATGGGGTGTCGGTGCCGGTGGCGCTGGCGGTGGATGGGCGGGAGCAGACGGCGGAGGTGGAGCCTAACGATGACATTCGGAAGCCGCAGGTGCTGGGTGGTGCGGTGGCGGTGTGCAACGGGCGGTTGGATAAGAGCGGGGACGTGGACCTTTACCGGGTGAGCCTGCGGGCGGGGCGGGTGCTGACGGCGCGTGTGGAGGCGACGGTGCTGGCGGCGGGATGCGATGTGATGCTGCGGGTGACGGATGCGGCGGGGGTGACGGTGGCATTCAATCACGATCATGTGTCGATGGATCCGCTGGTGGTGTGGCGGGTGGAACGGGACGGGGATTATGTGATTCAGGTGAGCGGGCATCGTTATCCGGCGTCGACCGAGTTGAATTTTGCGGGTGGTGCGGATGGGATTTACCGCCTGCAGGTGTCGGATGGGCCGGTGGTGCGGCATGTGTGGCCGCTTGGGGTGGCGCGGGTGGAGAAGCCGAGGGTGAAGGTGGAGGGGTGGAATCTGGAGGGTGGGGAGATGGAGATTGATCCGGTGAGGCCGCCGTGCCCGGTGTTATGGAGCGGGATTCCGGAGGTGGAGGAGATGGCTGAGAAGCCGGTGCTGGCGGTGCCGTCCGGGGTGAGTGGGAGACTTGCGGTGAGGGGGGAGGAGGACCGGTATCCGTTTGAGGTGAAGAAGGGGGAAGTGCGGGTGCTGACGGTGACGGGGCCGACGCACGATTCGCTGATTGATCCCTTGCTGAGGATTCTTGGGCCGGACGGGAAGGAATTGGTTAGCGGGGATGACAATGGCGTGTCTCGGGAGCCGGTGGTGACGTGGACAGCACCGGAGGCGGGGACGTATTTTGCGGCGGTGAGTGATCTGACGAAGCAGGGCGGGGCGGATTACTATTACCGATTGGAGATGAATGTGCCGGTGCCGACGGCGAGTGCGGTGGTGGCGGGGCATGCGGTGCGGGTGGAGGCGGGGAAGAGTGCGGATCTGAAGACGACGGTGACGTTAGGGAACGGGTTTGCGAAGCGGTTGCAGGTGGTGGTGAAGGGATTGCCGGAGGGCGTGAGTGCGGCGGCGGTGGACGTGCCGGAGAAGGGAGGGGAGGTGGTGGTGGCGATCAAGGCTGAGGCGGGTGTGGGGAGGCATGCGGGGCCGATTCAGGTGGTGCTGCGCGAAGTGGAGGGCGGGATGGAGCGGGCGGTGAGGTATCCGTTGAATTCGGTGGCCGAGAACAACGGCGTGCCACAGGGGTTTCCGGTGTTGCTTGTGAATGAGACCGAGCAGCTGTGGTTGAGCGTGGTGCCTGCGGCGGCGGCTGCGCCTGTGCCTGCGGCGGAAGCGCCGAAAGCGCCGTGAGTCGGGGGCGGTGGGAGAGAATTGTGCGCTTGAGTGCCGGGGGATTCTGGTGTTTGGGGAACGAGATCAAGATTCACTGACTGACCTTATGAAAGCCAAACTGATTGTTGCGTTTTTTGCTGCCACTGTTGCGACGACCTTTGCGGAAGCGGATTATGTGGTGAATGTGAGCGGGATGTCGTGTGCGGCGTGCCGGGCGCATGTGCGGGAAGCGTTTGCGAAGCTTGAGGGGGTGAAGACGGACAGCATCAAGATTGACGCGCCGGGTAAGGATGGGGTGCACCGGATTGTGTTTCATTCTGCGTCGGACAAGCTGACGAAGGAACTGGCGGTGAAGAGCCTTGGGGATGCGGCGAAGCGTTATACGGTGGAGAATTTTGCGAAGGCGGAGCCGGCGAAGAAAGGTTGAGCCTGGTGGCGGGAGGCGGTGAAGGAACCGCGATTCCGGATGAAGCCTGCGCTGGGCAACTGGCTGCGGGCGGGTGATGGATGGTGATGCATCGACGACATTTTCTGAGCCGAGGCGCGGTGGCGTCGTTGGGTGGATCCGGAGCGCTGGGGTTTCTGGGGGAATTGCCGCGGGTGGCGGCGGCGGAGGCGCAGGTGTTGCCGAAGGGCGTGCGGCTTGGGGACGGGGTGGAGCCCTTGGTGCGGTTGCTGGAGGAGACCCCGCGGGAGCGATTGATGGAGGAAGTGGCGCAGCGGATTCGGGGTGGGGTGCCGTATCGGGAGTGGCTGGCGGCGTTGCTGCTGGCGGGTGTTAGGAACATTCAGCCGAGGCCGGTGGGGTTCAAGTTTCATGCGGTGCTGGTGGTGCATTCGGCGCATCTGGCGAGTTTGAATGCGCCGGATGGGGAGCGATGGCTGCCGTTGTTGTGGGCGATGGATCAGTTCAAGTCGTCGCAGGCGCGGGATGTGGAGGAAGGGAATTGGACGATGGGCGCGGTGGATGAGGCTGCGGTGCCGGGGCCGGAGAAGGCGCGTGCGGTGTTTGAGGAAGCGATGGATCGGTGGGACGAGGGGAAGGCGGACAGTGCGGTGGCTGGATTTGTGAGGGGAGCGGGGGCGCAGGAGATTTTTGAAGTGTTCTGCCGGTATGGAGCGCGGGATTTCCGGGACATCGGGCACAAGGCGATTTATGTGGCGAACAGCTGGCGGACCTTGCAGACGATCGGGTGGCACCATGCGGAGCCGGTGTTGCGGTCGCTGGCGTATGCGTTGCTGGAGCACGAAGCTGGGAATCCAGCGGAGCGGGATGAGGAAGCGGACCGGCCGGGGAGGGTGAACAGCGAGCGGTTGCGGGGGATTCGGGCGGGATGGGTTAGTGGGGATGGTCGTGCGGGGGCGGTGGCGGCGGTGCTGGATGCGGTGAGGGGGGCGAGTTGGGATGAGAGTTCGGCGCGGGTGGTGGAGTTGCTGAATGCGGGGGCTGGGGCGCGGGCGGTGTGGGATGGGATTTTCAGCGGGGCGGCGGAGATGCTGATGCGGAAGCCTGGGATCATCACGCTACATGCGGTGACGACGGCGAATGCGCTGCATTATGCGTTCGGGCAGGTGAGGGATGATGCGACGCGGCGGTTGCTGCTGCTGCAGGCGGCGTCGTTCATGAGCTTGTTCCGGCAGCGCGGGGAGGTGAGCGGGGGGACGGATCTGGCGGTGCTGGAGCCGGAGGCTGGTGCGGTGAAGGTGGAGGATATTTTTGCGACGATGCAGGATGACCGGTTGAGGTCGTCGAGGCAGGTGCTGCGGTATTTGAAGGATGGGGGTGAGCGGGGAGTGCTGGTGGCGGCGGCGCAGCGGCAGATTTATCTGAAGGGGACGGACTCGCACGATTACAAGTTCAGTTCGGCGGTGTTTGAGGACAGCGGGAGTGTGGGTGGGGAGTGGGGCGAGCGGTATCTGGCGGCGTCGACGCATTGGCTGAAGGGGAGTGGGGGGCCTGACAATCCGCTGGTGGCGAGGATCCGCGGGGCATTTTCCTGACAATTTATGAAACGGAGACAACTACTTAAATGGAGTGCGGCGGCGGCGTGCGGTCCTCTGGTGGGGCGTGGAGAAGGTGCGGGGCCGGGGGTGACGTTTTTTCTGGCGAGCGACACGCATTATCATGCGCTGGAGGAGAGCCCCGGGGAGATGGATCCGCGGTCGGCGGCGGTGAATGGGAGGTTAGTGGATCAGATGAACCGGTTGCCGGGGACGGAGATTCCGGCGGAGGCTGGGGGCGGGGTGGTGCCGGAGCCTGCGGGGGTGATTCATGGCGGGGACATTATTGACAGCGGGGACAAGAACGGGGCGAAGTATGTGGCGATGCAGGCGACCGAGCTGGCGGCATTTGTGAGGGATTGGGGGACGGACGGGAAGGATGGGAAGCTGAAGTGGCCGTGCCGGGAAGTGCATGGGAATCACGACGGGCCGCAGGGAGTGGGGGCGATGATGGAGTTGCTGGCGGACCGGAACCAGCAGCGGAGCGGGCTGGCGGCGGTGTCGGCGAACGGGTTGCACTGCGCGTGGGACTGGGGCGGGGTGCATTTTCTGAATCTGGGAATTGTGGTGGGGCAGACGGGGGGTGTGGCGCGGCGGCGGCGGTATGCGCCGATGGAGAGCCTAGCGTTTCTGGTGGAGCAACTGGCGGCGGTGCCTGTGGAGAAGCCGCTGGTGATCACTCATCATGTGGACATGATGCGTTATGCGGCGGAGGTGGAGGAGAAGAAAGTGCTGACGCACGAGTGGGACTATGCGGATGTGCGGTCGTACTGGGAAGCGATCCGGGGGCGGCGGGTGGCGGCGGTGCTTTACGGGCACACGCATGGGCGGAACGTGTTCCGGTGGGATGGGGGATCGCGGCCTGCGGCGGAAGGGTCGGCGGCGGTGCCGGTGTTCAACGCGGACAATTCGGCGCACTTCAAGGACAAGCGGCAGGCGCTGACGATGGTGACGGTGGATGGGACGGGGACGACGTTCCGGGAGTTTGCGACGGTGGATGCGTGGGAGACGGGGGTGTGGACCCCGCAGGTGTGGCGGTTTCCGGTGAAGGCGGGGTGAGGGGTGTTAGGGGCGGGCTGGGGTGATGGGATTTACCATGCGCCGGGTTCGCGGCCGGTTGCGAGGCGGATGCCTGGTGGGGCGAAGGTGATGCGGCGGTCGCGGTAGAGGGCGCCGGTGGCTTGTTTGAAGGCTTTTTTGCTGACGCCGAAGCGTTCGCGGATGAGTTCTGGTGGGGATTGGTCGTTGAGGTCGAGTTCGCCGCCGGCGTCGTTGAGGGCCTCGATGATGCGGTCGGCGAGTGGTCGGACCCTGCGGTAGCCAGAGGGATCGAGGGAGAGGTCGAGTTTGCCGTCGGGGCGGACGGATTTGACGAAGCCCTTGAGTTGCTGGCCTGGGGAGAGGGAGACACCGATTTCGGCGTGGTAGAGGAGCCCACTGGAGAGGTGGTTGACGGCGGCTTTGTAGCCGAGGGGAGTTTCTGCGGTGATGACGAGGTCGACGGCGTCACCGGCTGAGTAGTGGGCTGGGTTGTGGTCGAAGTGGCGGTCGAGACGCATGGTGGCGACGAGGCGATTGGAGCGCGGGTCGACGTGGACGTAGACGACGACGGTGTCGCCTGGGGAGACGTGGCCGGCTTGTTCGCGGATGGGGAGGAGGAGGTCTTTATCGAGACCCCAGTCGAGCCATGCGCCGATGCCTGGGGAGTAGTCGGTGACGGTGAGGCCGGCGAATTGTCCGGCCATGACGAGGGGCGTGCGGGTGGTGGCGACGGGACGGCCTTCGGAGTCGAGGTAGAGGAAGACTTCGAGTTCGTCGCCTGGGGCGGCGTCGTTTGGGGCGGAGTTGGCTGGGAGGAAGACCTCGCCGAGGCGGCCGCCGTCGAGGAAGAGACCGTGGGGTGCTGAGGAAGTGATGCTGAGGAGATTGCGCCTGCCGAGGTGAGCCATGATGGAGCGTAGAGTGGGAATGGGGGAGCGGACAGCGGGAAAGCGGCGGGGGCGGTTCGGGGGAGGAATCAATGGAATCTTCATTTTCCGTGAATCCGGAGCTTGCCATGGAGCGGGCAAAAACGGCAGAGTTCATGAGTTCGGATCTATTTCCGTCCCGGTTTCCTTTTGGGAAGCTGACCTCCCCCCCATTCCACATATGAATTCGAGACTCAGGTTATACCTGGCCGCGGCTGCGGTCGTGTCGGGCATTGGCCCGGCTTACGGCGGAAGTTTTTCCGCTAATTTTGATGACGGTGCTGCTCCTGGCGGCACGGTATTGTTTGGCAACGGCACGAGTGCCGGGGTCATTGAGCTGACGGGCGGCAACCTCGATAGCGGTTGTGTCAAGCTGACGAAGAACTCGAACGGCCTGCAAGGGGCGTTTTTTGTGAGTGATCTTGACGGCGGGAATCCGGTGAACGGGTTCACGGCGAATTTCAAGATGCGGCTGGGTGGCGGGTCGTCGGTGCCTGCGGATGGATGTGCGTTTTGTGTGGGTGCGGACATTCCGGATGGGACGTTCGGGGAGACGGGAGCGGGGAGCGGGCTGCGGATTGGTTTTGACATCTATGACAACACGGACGGCAATCCTAACAATGATGGCGGAGAAGCACCGTCGTTCAACGTGTACTGGAACGGGGCGCTGCTGGCGCGGACGCGGGTGCCATTGGCGACGATGGTGACGAACACATTTGTGGACGTGATGGTGCGGGTGAATCCGACCGGGACGCTGGATCTGACGTGGAACGGCGCGGTGATTCACAACAAGCTGAGTATTGGGTATCAGCCGATTTCCGGAGCGAGGTTTGCGTGGGGTGGCCGGACGGGCGGGTTGAATACGAATCAGTTCGTTGACGATGTGAGCATCACGTCGACGACCGGGGCATTGGCACCGAACATTGTCCGGCAGCCGATTTCGCTGCGGATCGCGGCTGGTTATCCCGGGTTGTTCAACGTGGTGGACAACGGGGCGGCTGGGGCGACTTACGAGTGGCAGCGGAAGGGGCCTGCGGATGCGGGTTTCACGGCGGCTGGCGGGACGGATGCGACCTTCGTTTCCGCGCCGCTGACGCTGGCGGACAATGGGGCGCAGTACCGGGTGGTGATCAGCAGCCCTGAGGGGACTGTGACATCTGATCCTGCGACGGTGCAGGTGGTGAATCTGAGCCGCGGGACACCGACGGCGGCCTACAACTTCAATGACGGGATTGTTCCTGCTGGCAGCGGGGCGTTCGGGAGTGCGGTGCCGCTGGGTTCGACAGGGTTTGCGGATACTGGCTGCATGAACCTGACGGATGCAGTGAACGGGTTGGCGGGGACGTGGACGGTGGACGACCTGAATGGCGGGCAGCCTGTGGAGAGCATTGAAGTGTTCTTCAAGCTGAACATGTCTGGCGGGACGAATCCGCCTGCGGACGGGTTCGGGTTTCACTGGGCTCCTGATCTTCCGGATGCCGGGTTTCCGGTGGCGGAGGAGCCTGTGGGCAACGGGCTGAGCGTTTGTTTTGATGTGTATGACAGCACGGATGGCAATCCTTTCAACGGGGTTGGAGAAGCGCCGGCGATTGACGTGTTCTGGCTGCGCAACCGTGTGGGTGGGGTGTCCGTGCCGCTGGAGCTCCTGAACACGCAGGGAGCGTTTCAGGACGTGTATGTCCGGCTGTCGAATGCCGGGTTGATTGACGTGATGTTCAACGGGGTTGTGCTGGTGTACCAGTTGCCGGTGCCCAACTGGACGGCGTTTTCGCAGGCGCGGTATGGGTTTTCGGCGCGGACTGGGGGATTGAACCAGCGGCATGCGATTGATGAAGTCGAGATCCGTTCGACGGGGTATGCTGGTCCGATTGGGGTGGTGAGTCAGCCGGTGAACGCGACGACGGTGCCGGGCCGGGCGGCGACATTCAGTGTGACGTCGAATGATCCGCTGCGTGCGTTGTATCAGTGGCAATGGAAGGCGGCGGGGGCTGGTGATTTCACGGACATTGGCGGGGCGACGTCGCAGACGTACACGACGCCGGCGTTGGTGGTGGCGGACAATGGGTCGCAGTATCGTTGCCGGGTGTACCGCACGGCGAGTCCGAGCAGTGTGTTTTCGAATGCGGCGACGGTGACGATTGTGAATGTGGCGCGGCCGGCGGTTCCTGAGATCAACGACACGTTTGACGACGGGGCGACGGTGACGAACACGGGCACGGTGCCGACGGCGGTGCAGACCCTGAGTGGCAACTATGCGATTCTGCCGGACGGCGGGTCGGGGAATTCCGGCAGCCTGCGGCTGACGGAGGCGGTGAACGGCCAATTCGGGACGCTGGTGATCGACGACTACAAGCCCGGGGTGACGGTGGGTGAGTTCACTGCGGCGATCAACGCGCAGATCTTTGGTGGCAATCCTGCGGACGGCTGGTCGATCAGCTGGAGCGACAACATTACGCCGGTGCAGGCGTATGGCGGTCTGGAGCGCGGGGTGGGCGACGACCTGCGGGTTGGGTTCATCACGTATGGCAGCAGCGTGGTGGAGATCTACTGGGGTGGCACGATGCTGATCAGGGTTCCGGTTTCGCTGGAATTGCTGCAGAGTGCGCCGGGGGTGTATGAGGAGACGGTGGTGCGGCTGCGTCAGAATGTGTCAGGGAGCGGAGCGACGCTTGATTTGGCGCATGACGGGTTCGTCATTGTGAGCGGGTTGCCGATTCCTGGTTTCCAGGGGTTGGCGAACGGACGGTTTGCGATCGCGGCGCGGACTGGCGGGTTGAATGAGGAGCATCGGTTTGATGACATTGCGATCAAGACCGAGCCATACACCGGGCCGATCACGATCACGCAGCAGCCGATGCCTTCTACGGTGTGTGAAGGATTGACGACATCCTTCTCGGTGGCGGTGAATGATCCGGGTCGTACGACCTTCCAGTGGCAGCAGCGTGCGCCTGGTGGTGGTTCGTTCACGAACATCGGCGGTGGGGGTGAGGCGACCTATGTGACGCCGGTGCTGACTGGTGCGATGTCGGGGACGACGTATCGTTGTGTGTGTACGGCACCGAGCAACGCGCTGACTTCGAATGAAGTGAGTGTGCTGGTGGTGGTGCCGGCGTTTCCGACGGCGTGGCAGCGGGTGGTGGACTTCAATGACGGCACGGTGCCGGCTGACGGACTGCTGCTGGGCTCTGCGACTGGGATGACGGCTGGTGGGATTGGCGGGACTGGGATGGTGCAGCTGACGCCTGCGGCGAACGGCCTGACGGGGAGCTTCACGCTGGCTGACAAGGATGGCGGGCGTCGCGTGCTCGGGTTCGAGACACGGTTTGGTCTGCGGATTGGTGACGCGACGAATCCACCGGCTGACGGTGCGAGTTTCGTGTGGTCGCCGGAGGCGATTGAGTCGCCGTTTGGTGAAGACGGGACCGGTGGCGGACTGGTGGTGTCGTTTGACATCTACGACAACGAAGATGGCAATCCTGACAATGCGACGGGCGAGGCACCGGCGATTGAGGCCCGTTGGAACGGGGCTTCGCTGGGGAACATCCGGGTGCCGCGGGCGCTGCTGGAGACGGGGGCGCGTTTTGCGGACGTGTTCATCCGTGTGAATGCGGACGGGACGCTGGACGTGATCATGGATAAGTACGTGGCCTACTGGAAGACGCCGCTGCCGGGCTTCACGCCGTTGGCTGGGGCGACCTTTGGTTGGGGAGCGCGGACTGGCGGATTGAATGCGGCGCAGGAGATTGACGAGATTCAGCTGAACACGATTGCGGAGGCCCAGCCTGGGCTTTCGATCAACGTGGTGGGTGCGAACATCGTGATCACGTTTGACGGCGTTCTGCAGACGACGACAGGGTCGGCGGCTGGTTTGAATGGCTGGACGGATGTGCCGGGTGCGACGAGTCCGTATCTGGTGCCGTTGTCGTCGGCGACGGATCGCCGGTTCTGGCGTTCGCGCCGCTGAGTGGGATGGCCTGATGGCCAGTGAATGACAAGGGGCGCGCTCTGGAAACGGGGCGCGCCCTCTTTTTTGGAAGGTGGAGGGAAGTGGCGGGAAGTGGTGGAATGGATTGCGGGGGCGGCGGGTGCGGGCATGGTATGGGGATGCGATGGTTGCGAAGCGTCTGGTTGATCTGGGTGTATCCATTGGGGATGGCGGGAGCCGAGCCGATGGAGGTGCGGACGTTTGCGGCGCCGGGATTGTGTGGTCGGGTGGTGGGGTTGGCGGTGGCAGGGGATGGGCGATTGCATGCGGCGGTGAGCGGGCGGGACGGGCATGGTTGGGTGGTGTTGAGGGATGAGGATGGGGACGGGGTGGCGGATCGGAGGGAAGAGGTGGGGGAGATGTTGAGCGGGGAGTATGAGGGGCCGGCGGGCGGGTTGGTGTTGGAGGAGGGAGGCGGAGGCTGGCTGGCGTGTCGGCCGTCGATTTGGCGGGTGGCTGCGGATGGCGTGCGGACGCCGGTGGTTTCGGGATTGGGGTTGGGGGCGGGAGTTGGTGGCCCGGGGGGGGGTGCGCCGGTGGTGCTGGCGGATGGCCGGGTTGGATTTCTGACGGGAAGGCGCGGGGCGCGGCCGGTGCATGGGGAGGGACGGCCGCTGGAGGTGGATTTCGGCGGGGCGCTGGTGAGTTGTCGGGCGGACGGGAGCGGACTGGAGCGGATGGTGCGGGTGGCGGATCCTTTGGCGGTGGTGCCGGATGAGGTGGGGAGATTGTGGCTGGCGGCGGGGGGTGAGGGGAAGGCGTCGCGGTTGCTGAGTGTGCTGCCTGGGAGTGTGGTGCCGGAGGAAGTGGCGACGTTGCCTTACCGGGTGGCGGCGATGGTGCTGGATCCGGCGGAGACTGAGGATGGGAAAATGGTGAGGATGTTAGTGGGAGCGGGGCCGGGAGAAGGGGCTGGGTTGCATCGGGTGACGCTGGTGCGTGGAGAGAGTTCGTGGAAGCTGGGGGAGGATGAGATGCTGTGGAATGGCGGGGCGGTGGCGGCGGTGGCGGCCGGGTTGGATGGATCGCTGTACTGGGCGGATTGGGGTGCGGATTTCGGGGAGGCGGCGGTGTGCCGGATCTGCTGTTGGAAGGGTGAGG
>CANHUG010000038.1 GCA_947462995.1 Verrucomicrobiales bacterium
GACCGTGGCGAACACGAAACCACCTTCTTCAAGGTAGTCCTTCATGGTTTTCCAAGCGAGTTCGAAGCAATACTCGAATCGCTGGATGACGCCCTCTTTTTCCAAGGGATTGAGAGCGTCGGGGCCGTTCTCCATCGCGCCGCGAAGCAAAACGAAAGCCCGGTCGAAGTTCTGGAATCGCTGTTTCCAGCGGATATCGGAATTTGGAGTCATGGCGTCGAGTTTAGGTCGTTCAGGTTGGTCCGCATAGCAGATTCCATCCTCGCGGACTCGGCGAGTGGGGCGTCCAGTTCGACGGTGCGGCGAGGCACCATTTCTTCGAAGGGAACGCCATCGGTCAGACCGGGCCGGACGCCGTGGATTAGGGTTCCGTGCATGCTGACGCGCGAACCGCCTCGCTCTGATCGCCTGTATTCCGCCACGTCCATGTTGTTGCGGAGCTTGTTCCCACCCACCCCGCGCATCCCCCCGCCCCCAACGGCGGCAGCAGACTCTCTCATCTCGGACGACTCACGGCGGGCAGGCATGGATCTAATGGAACGCTTTACTGGTTCAATCTCCTATAGCCAGCCCCCGCCACCTGTCAGCCGATTTCCTCGCCATTCCCGCACACCAATCCTCCCATCCCCCCCCACCGCCCTCCCCTACTCCCCCGCCCCCTTCGCCCCGGCGCACTCCCGAACCCGCCTCGCGATAAAGTCCCGCTCCGCCGGTAGCGACGCCAGCGTTCCCGCCTGCCGGAAGTGCAGCAGGGCTGCCGCCTGATTGCCCATCTCGGCCGCAAACGTGCCGCGGATCACATGAAAGAGATGATAGGCTTCCAGCTTGCTGCGATCAGTGATCGCATCGAGCGCAGCCAGCCCTGCCTGCGGACCATGCACCCGGGAAACCGCCACCGCCCGATTCATCGCAGCGATCGGCGACGACGTCAGCGTGACGAGCTGATCGTAGAGCGCGAGGATGCGCGGCCAATTGGTGCTTGCCTCATCGGCCGCCGTGCTGTGGCAGGCAGCGATCCCTGCCTCGAGGTGATACTCGCTGACCTGGTCGCCCTGTGCGGCCAGACCCAGACACGCAATGCCGCGCTGGATCATCGATTGATCCCATGCCGCCCGATCCTGTTCGTGCAGCCGCAGAAGATTGCCCGCATCATCCGTGCGCGCCGCCAGCCGCGCGCCATTGAGCAGCATGAGCGCAAGCAACGCGAACGTCCGCGGCGCTTGCGTCGCTGGATGCGCGGCCAGCAGCGTAACCAGCCCGATCGCTTCCCGGCAGAGGTCTTCCCGCACGAGCCGCTCGCCGCTGCTCGCCTTGTAGCCTTCATTGAAAAGCAGATAGAGCGCCCCGAGCACCCCATCGAGCCGCCCGGGCAGTTCCCCCGGTTCCGGAACCGCGAACGGCAGCGCCAGATCGCGGATCCGCTGACGGGCCCGCACCAACCGCTTGGCGATCGCAGCCTCACTCGTGAGAAAAGCCATCCCGATCTCCGCCGAACTCAAGCCGCACACCGTCCGCAAGGCGAGCGCCAGCTGCGCCTCGATCGAAAGCTGCGGATGCATGCAGACGAAGAGCATCCGCAGCGTGACGTCGCTGAGCTGTTCCTCGTCGTCAGGCTCGGCCTGCGTCAGCCAGCGTTCCTGTTCCACAGTGATCTGCGCCTCCTTCCGCTGCCACGTCTGCTCGCGCCGCAGCGCATCCAGCGCGACATTCTTCGCCGCCTGCGTGAGCCACGCCGCGGGATTCTCCGGAATGCCGCGGTAAGGCCACGTTTGCAGCGCACGCACCAGTGCCTCCTGCACCGCATCCTCGGCCAGTTGCAGCCGATGCGTGCCGAGATGCGCCGCCAGCGACGCCACGATCCGCGCCCCCTCGCGGCGAAACAGATCATCCGCCACCAGACTGGGAGTGCGCGCTCCCGACCCGTTCATGCCGATCCTTCTTCCGCCGGTGGTCCGCCTTCCACCAGCCGCGCCAGATGCCGCAGCGAATCCTGCCAGCCGAGATAACACGCTTCTTCCGGAATCACCGCCGGCACCCCCGCCTGCGTGACACTCAGTTCCGTGCCGCACGAAACCGCCTTCAGCTTCACCGTCACCTCAATGACCCCGGACAGATTCGGATCGTCGAAGACATCCGTGTAACGCAGCAGTTCGTTCGGCACCAGTTCCAGATACTCCCCGCCAAACGCATGACTGTGGCCATTGTTGAACTGCGTGAACGCCATCTTGAACGAACCACCCACCCTCGCATCAAGATGGGAGACTTTGCATAGATAACCATCCGGTGGAAGCCAGCGGCAGAGCGCATCAGGATCAAGGAAAGCCTTGTAAACCAGCGCTGGCGACGCCTTGAGCACGCGGTGCAGTCGGATCGTGTGAGTGTCCATTGATGCTGACAATTTACTCCATCGAGTGCAGTCCAATCATGTTGCCTTCGGTGTCGATGAACAACGAGATGAACCCATACGGCGCGATCGAGAATTTCTCCCGGAACAACTGACCTCCGGCCGCCGCGACTCGCGAGGCCTCCACCGCGCAGTCCTTGCTCGTGAAGTAAATCAGCGTCCCCCCCGCCCCAGGCGTGAAGCCCTCCATCCGGCAAAGCGCGCCGCCACAACCCGGCGCAGCGTTCTCCATGTCAGACGGGAACATCAGCATCTCAAAGCCACCATCCATCCCGTCTGGATTCGGTAGCGGCTGCATCTGAATGCTCAGAACCGTTTCGTAAAAGGCGCGGGCACGGGCCATGTCACTGACATAGATCTCGAACCAGCCGACGGGATTGCGTGTCATGCTCATAAAAATTCTTGATTTGTTAGCCCTGAAATGCCTTCACGTCCGCCATCGGACGGCAGAGGTCAGCAATCGGGCGCACCTCAATCTGCGCACCGTGCGCAAGGATCGGACACGCATGAGCAAGTCTCACCGCCTCATCCGTCGATGCCACCGCCAGCAGGAAGTAACCCGCGATCGCTTCCTTCGACTCGGCAAATACTCCGTCCGTCACCACCCCCTGCGGTCCCGTCACCAGTCGCCCTTCCTCCATCAGCGGCTGCGCCCCGCGCAGAATCCCCTGATTCTGCAGGCCCTCCACCCAGCCGTAGAAGTCAGTCATGATCCGCTGCAGCTCCGTCGGCGAAAGCCCGCTGTTCCAGTGCGTGCCGCGAATCAGCAGCAGGTGCTCTCCAGTCGTTTGCTGAGTGTTCGGATTCATGCGCAAGGCGTTAGGTTGATGCCGCCACCTTCACGGCTTCGCGACCAGCTGAGCGACATCGGCGAGGCCTTTCTCAAACTCCGGACCGCACATCCGCTCGCAACTCATGAACAGGCTCAAATACGGAAACACCTTCTCCGCAGGCGCAGCAATCACAATGCTGCGCTCGACCCGGAAATCAGGCGATTGCAGCAGCGCGACCGCCAGCACGCCAACAACAATCACCGCGAGACCGATCAGGATTTTCTTGAGCATAACAATTATTAGTTTGGACTTCGCAGAACCGGCTCACTGGCGCGTAAAGACCACCGGAGGCCCGCACGGCACACTCTTCCCGTTCTCCCACGAAACACCCTCCAGCTTGAAGTGATTCGCATCCACAAACGTGTAGGTCGCTCCATGCATGTGCTTTTCCTTCGCCACATTCAGCCCCGGCGTCGGAGCCAGGTCAAACGTCAGCGAATCCGCAGTGCTCTTCGTGAGCTTCATCCGCGGCTGGTTCCGCAGCATGCAGTAATGCGTCATCGTCAGCTCGCCATTCACATCATGGTAAACACTCAGCATCTCCATCGGCGTCCCACCCGCAAACCGCTCCTCAATCACCGAATCCCCGGCAATCAGCCGGAACTCCGTGTTCATCCGCCCCATCTCCGGCGATTCCGCCGACCACTTGCCCACCAGCGTCTTCATGCGCTCAAACGCAGCCGAACCCCGATACGGCGGCATCTCCGCATGACCCTCATGCTTGGTCTGGACACTCTGACAGGAAGTCAGCGACACAAATGCGGCGCCGAGCAGAAGAAGCGATGGTTTGTTCATGGAAATCTCGATGGTCGGATGTTCAAGCGTCAGGAATTGGAGCAACGTGAAATAATTGGGCACTCATGGGCATTGTCTGAAAAATCCGAACTCGCGAAACGCTCCCGCGCTTCATAAGACCGACGAACGAACTGCCCGCCAAAGGACACACAGGACAATTTGTTTCGCAAATCTTCCCCCGCACCCGCCTCCACCCCCATCTTCCCCCCAAACCCGATCCCAATTCCCCCACGAAGCCCTCCGGAGAATCCATCCGCACCCCACTTGAACAACCCGGCCGCCACTCGCGTTTCATTCATCCTTCCCCATGAAGTCCGCCTCCCTCGCCGTCACCCTCACCTCCGCCCTCCTCGCCGTCGTCCCTGCGTCCTTCAGCGCCAAATCCCCGGCCGTCTCGGCTCCCGTCCCCTTCAACACACCAGCCGCCGACGCCATCCTCGCCGAACTCCAGATCTTTCCCCCAGACAATCCATGGCACCAACCGGTCAGCGACTGGCCGCTCCATCCCGATTCCGCCAAAATCGTCGCCTCTGTCGGCACCGACAAACCTCTCCGCTACAACCCGGACATGGCCTTTGTCATCGTCCCCCCGAACCAACCGCGCGTCGCCGTGAAAATCACCGACTACACCGACGAAAGCGATCCCGGTCCTTATCCCGTCCCCACTAACACTCCCATCGAAGGCTGGCCCGCCTTCTTCAAACGCAGCGAGGAACATCGCACCGCAACCCTCGACAGCGTCCAGCGCGACCTCCAGAATCTCGGCGGCGACCGCCACGCCATCGTCGTCGATCCCTCCGCCGGTCTGCTCTACGAATTCTATGCCCTGCTCAAAACCGACACGGGCTGGGAAGCAAAACAAGCCTCTATCTTCGACCTCAAATCCAACCGCTCACGCCCCGATGGCTGGACGTCCAGCGATGCCGCCGGGCTCCCACTCTTTCCCGCTGTCGTGCGCTGGGACGAACTGAAACGCGGTCGCATCGACCACGCTCTCCGGGTCACCGTCAAACGCACCCGCCGAGCCTATGTCGCCCCCGCCACCCATTTCGCCAGCTCCCTCACCGATCCCGACCTTCCACGCATGGGTGAACGATTCCGCCTCCGCGCCAACTTCGATACGACCCGCTTCTCGCCAGAAGCCCGCACCATCCTCACCGCCCTCCAGCGCTACGGCATGATCGTCGCCGACAACGGCATCGAATGGGCCGTCTCCGTCACTCCCGACGAACGCATCCCCGTCCTCCACGACGAACTCCGCCGAGTCAAAGGCTCCGACTTCGAAGTCGTCACCGCCCCTCGCTAGCACACCATTCCCGCCGCCCTTCCCCGACTCACTGCCCGCGCTCGCCCGTTCAACTTGCTCCTGAACAATCCGAAGTCCCGACAGTTCCCGGTGCCCTGCCATCGTTGACCGCAGTCGCCCGCACGGGATCAGAAGTCCCTCGCCACAGCACGCTGAGAACGCGGCCGTCAATCTCCAACCTGAATCGTCTGCACTGCCCTGGATACTGTTATCGGTGTCACCTAGGGCGCAGCCGCACCCGGTGATGGACGCCAAAACACGCTGATGACTTCGCCGACCACCGCCTCCAAGTGAACCTCTGTGCTGGGGAGTTTGTTCTTCTGCGAGGTCACCATCGTTGGTCCCACCTGCGTCACACGGGCCACCCATACTTTATCTTCGTGACGATAAGCCACGATGTCGCCGGGCGCATAAGTAGATGTCAGTTTCCAAACAAGGATGCGGCTGCCCTTCGTGATTTCGGGTGACATCGAATCGTTTGGCACGACGAAGGCGTGAATGACGAATGTGCGGAGCAACAGAGCCACCGCGATGGCTGGTACAATCGTGCGCCCTACGGTGCGCTTCCAAGACTCGGCGCGCGTGCGGCCAGCGCTCCTGATGTTCCTTGCGAGCATGTAAAGAAATCCGGCTCCTGCGAGAAGGATGGTCGTGGCCAGTGCAACAGGTAGGACCACGTTCGCGCCAGCTCCGGCACCGGCGAAGAGGGACCGGTTGAGCAAGGGCCCCTCCGACAACTTTAACAACCACAGGGCTCCAAAGATTGTCAGGCAAAGTCCAATGACCCACACGTCCCAACCTTGCCAGCGTGAGTGCCGCCCCGCGCTTCCCTCCGATAGCACCGGGCCAGGCGGGGACGATCCATCGGCACTGCCTCCATGTTCCTCCATCCTGCGCCGGAATATCCAATGCCACCCGGCAACCAGCGGGAAAAGCGCCAGCGCCCAGGCAAACGTCAACGGCGACACTGCGATTCCCCCGGGCCAGCGCGATAGCATCGTCAACCCAAGCCAGTGCGCCCCGAAAAGAAACGCAGCAGTCGCCACAAACCCAACCCCAACCAGCCACATCTGGCGCATGAACTGACTCATCCTGTCTCGGAACTTCCAAAGCACCAGCGCGGCAGCAACCACAGCCCCAACGCAAGCAGCGGTTAGGACCACACCAGCACCACGCCAGCCGGACAGACCTGCCGTCACCACCATCCATCCGGTCATACCCACCGCGGAACCGACCATCCCCCAACCATTCCCGCCTGTATGCCTGGGCATCGCCGGTGCTTGAGCCATCACAGGTGCCTCTCGGCGAATCCACCAGTGGAAGCCCAATGGCATCCGCATTAGATTCGCCCGTGGGTTGGCTGCGAGGGTAGTGTATTGGCGACGGCGATGAAATGCCGCAGCAGTCCCAGCCACCAATCCGCAAAGTCCAGCAACGACTGAAACCATCGTCATGCTCCCATCAGCGCGGGCAAAGTGCGCGTAAAGCAGCACAAACAGCACTCCGACGAATACACCTGCCACAGCGAGGCAGAGCGGGTGCAGCATGGGCGAACGGTCCCTCGCCAAGAGCAAGATAGGAAACAGCGTGGCCAATGCTGAACCGAAAATGTAAACCGCTGTCCAGAACACCATCAAAGGAATCCCAAACCAGCCAAACTCATCCACAAGCTCTCGATACACCGGCGTATGAAGCCACGAAACACATGGGATGACGGCAGCATGAAGAATCGCAAGTGTGATGAAGCTTGAGACCAGTGTGGTCGATATTGCAGGGGCCAGCCGTTTGGGAAGCCGCCCCGATCGCCTGCCCACCGGTGGTGAACCAGCCGCCTCCACCTGCGCTCGAAACTCCACCGCCGTCTGAAACCGCAACTCCGGCGTCTTCTCCAGCGCCCGCAGCACCACTTCATCAATCCGGATATCCACCTGCACACACTTCGACGGCGGCGTAATCGTCTCCTTCGGCCGCTCTCCCGTCAGCATCTCATAAAGCACCACTCCAAGGCTGTAGATGTCCGCCCGGTGGTCCGTGGCGACCGCATTGTCCTGCTGCTCCGGCGCGGCATACGCAGGCGTTCCCTGCCCCATGGTCCCCCCAGTCTGTACCATCCCACCCGATTCCTCCGAATCACCAATCATCATCGCGATGCCGAAATCCGCGATCTTCACCGTGCCCGCTTTATCAATGAGAAGGTTCTCCGGCTTGATATCGCGATGCACAATCCCGTGATCATGCGCACACTGCAGCGCATCACAGATCGGAGGCACAATGCTCAGGGCCTCTTTCGGCGTCAGGCGCTTCGCGTGCAGCAGTTGCCTCAAATTCATGCCGTCCACAAACTCCATGAGCAGGAAGTAATACCCACCCGCTTGCCCGAAATCATACACACCCACGATGTTTGGATGACTCAAGGCCGCCAGCGCATGAGCCTCCTTCTCAAACCGCGCCGCAAACCTCGGTTCGCCCGCCCGCTCCGGAGCAAGCAGCTTCAGCGCCACTAACCGATTCAGCGACTTCTGCCGTGCCTTGTAAACCACACCCATCCCGCCCCGTCCAAGGCACTCGATGACCTCAAGCTGCGGGAAAAACGGAGCAATCGCCCCAGGCGCCAGCGGGCTAGCAACCGACGCCGGACCTCCATCCACCGTGGGCTGCATGGCCCCGACCATCAGGCAACGCGGACACAGTCCCGCCACCGCGTCAGCAGCTAGTGGTTCGCCGCACCGGGGGCACTCGGACTCAGATGAGGAAATAGGGGCCATACTGAACCATGCCGTGCTGCGTGATAATCGTTACA
The DNA here is from genome assembly GCA_947462995.1 of Verrucomicrobiales bacterium. GTDB lineage: Bacteria > Verrucomicrobiota > Verrucomicrobiia > Verrucomicrobiales > V1-33 > V1-33. The sequence goes on from CANHUG010000038.1 coordinate 8,139, forward strand.
AACTTTCTCAACCGCCCAGCGCCAGCAGCAGCGAGCGCATCTCATCCTCAACCGCCCCCTCGTCCTTCAACGTGCCCGCGATCTCCGCCTTCACACACTGCCGGAAGCGATACCTCATGCGATGCACCGCAACCTTCATCGCCGCAGCGCTCAGCCCCAGCGTCTCCGCCACCGCCGCCTGTTCGCCATACCCAGACTCCCCCACCAGCCACGGCCTCAGCCGTTCAAACAATGCCGACTTCCCCTGCGCCGCGCATTCGGCCCGGAGCGTCTCCATTGCCCGCCCTAGCACCGTCAACGCCCACTGTCGGTCAAAGGCCGCCTCAGGCGACCGGGAAGCCGCCTCAGCAACCTCCAGCGCCGCCGACTCCTTCGGCTCCGCATCCAGCGACACCGGCACCATGCCACCTCCCCGCTTCATCCGCCTCTCCGCTTCATGCCGGTGCGCCACAAAATGCCGAACCGCCCCCAGCAGATAAAAGCGAAACCTCCCCCGCTCTGGGTCCGCCGAATGAATCGTGCCCCCGCCCAGCATCTCCGCAAAGAACTCATGGCTCATCTCCCGCGCCGCATCCGCATCCCGAAACACGCTGCCAAGATACGCCACCACCGGCTCATAATAATGATCGCAAAGCTCCGCCAGCGCCCGCCGACCGTCCTCCGACTCCGCCTTCGCAAGACACACCCGCGTCCACCGCGTCGTGTGAAACGGGGCTGCATGAAACATCGGTGCTGGTGCCGTCGTCATCGTCGCAAAGGATCCTCCCACAGTCCCATGACGTTTTGCACAGAAAAGGTCACGCCGATTCCTCCACCCATTTTCCCCAATCCGCCCCCCCGCACCACTCTCCTGCCCCGCCGCACACCATCCAACTGCTCCTAAATCGGCAGCGCCAGGCAATCAAAGGCTTTGGCTGCGGGCATTTTCATGACGTCGTGAGATGGACGGCACAACGCCGAGTAAATGCGCTTCATTTCGCCCTTTCAGCAAACGCCGCATCTAGCTTATCAAGCAGCGCGAGGCCATTCTTGGCAGAGCCTCGGGCAGCCAGCGCGCGGAAGCGGGTTTCGGCGTCGAACTCGGTGATACTGATGGTGGCGAGTTCCTCCAAGAGCTTATCGATGCTCATGGAGCGGCGGCGGGCCAATTCAAGCAGGCAGTTTGTCAAGGTAGCCATGTTGCCCAGGGTCAAGTTGCGATAGGATTCCATACTTTCCGGAATCCCAGCCCTTCGAAGTCCTTAACGTTCACCGTGGCGAAGTCGGTCACGCCCTGTGCCGTCATGGTGAGGGCGGAGCGGGCGTCGTAGAGCTTGCGGAAGGCGAAGTCCTTTGCGCGGGCTTTTTGCCAGAGGACGTCGTGCAGTGGGCGGCTTTCAATGGGGAAGCCGATGAGGCGCCAGCGGGGATGACGGCGGAAAGTTTGAATGAGTTCGACCGCTTCGTCGGCCGGGAGCGGATGTTTGAGGACAGCAGAGTTGCGGAGCAATCCATAGAACTCGGCGAGGATGAGTTCGGAAATAGCCACGCTTTCATCGCCTTGAATGGAGCTCAGCCAAGCACGCGAGCTTTCGTGCCAAGGCGAGGCGATGTTGAATGCGTAAAGCAGCAGGTTGGCGTCGATGGAGAGCATGGGCGCTATTTTTTGGCCCGGCGGGTCAGCCGCAGCTCGGTGTTGGTCAATTGTGCCTCAGCCTTGATTTCGGCATGGCTCAAGCCTTTCCAGCCGAGATTGCGTGGTTTGGGCAGTTGCCACTCGCGCTTGGCGTCCGCCTCGGACGCATACACGCTGAGGATGTATTCAATGCCGCGCCGGGCAAGTTCGGCCATCGACATTTCGCGGGCTTCGCACAGCTTTTTCGCTCGGGCGAAGGTGTCGTCGGGCAACTGGATCTGTGTTCGTGTCATGACGACAGATTGGCAGCAGACGGCCATGCCGTCAACACGGCGGCATGAGTGCTTTTGCGTGCCTGGGATTGGCTCAGCCAACATCCTTCCTCGTATTCAGGACCGGCCATTGTTCCGCGAACCGTCGAGGAATCGATGCTCGTCAAGACGATGCGTTACACCGATACCGCCCGCCGTCGCGCCCCCCCTTCACTCCACCACCAGTTCCCCCTGCATCAGCCGCCAGTGCCCCGGAAACGTGCACAGATAAGGATACCGCCCCGGCGCTTCCGGCGCGTTGAAGTGAATCACCCCATTCGTCCCTGCCGCCACCAATCCTGTATGCACCAGCACCGGCGCGCCCGGCGGGACAAAATGCCTCGCCACCGCATCCGCCGCCGTCACCATCGCATCCGCCAGCGCCCCCGTCCGCTCCACGCCCCCCGCCGCCACCAGCACCCAGTTGTGCGGCATGATGTCAGGATTTTCCAATGTCAGGCTGACCCTCTCGCCCCGCTTCACCCGCAGTTCCTTCACCCCGAACTGCAATCCCGCCGCCACCGGCACCCGCAGCGCCCTGCCCGGCTCCCCCTTCTCCCACGGCACCGGCATCACCACCACTTCCCCTCCCGCTCGACCTCCCGGCAGCCGCTTCTCCACAGGCTGCCATCCCGGAACATCCGTCAGCGGAGGCCCTAACCGGTGCACCGTGAAATAGAAATCGCGCCCCGCCAGCCGCGGCAGCGGCAGATGCACGTGCACCTGATCCGCCGGAATCAGCTGCGGAATCTCCACGAACAACGCCCGCCCGCCCTCACGCAGCATACACCGCGTCACCTCCAACCGGTCATGCCCCACCTGCCCCGGATGCAGCACCGAATACTCCTCGCTCCCGTACGACGCACTCCGCCGGTAATTCCATTGCTGCGCCCCCGCCCGAAATCCCTCCGGCAGCGTCACCTCTCCGCTGAACCCGATCAGAATCCCATTCTCCCTCACCTCCATCCGCTCCGGCAGCACCTGAATCCCGCCCGTCCAGCGCACCGCCTGCAGCGATCCCTCCGCCGCCCCATAAGTCCCCCAACCAGTCATGCCCGCCACACACATCGCCCCGTCCGACGGCCGCACCGCCGCCCGATGCGGTCCCGCAGCAAACTCAATCGGCAGCGGCACCCCGCAACCTTGCGAGATTCCCCCGCTCTCGTCGCGCAGCAGTAGCACCGCCTGCGCACTCCCCCACGCCAGATGCACCAGCGGATCCCGCACCGGCCAGCTCAATCCCCGCAACTGCACCGGCGCTCCCGCCGCATGATCCACCCCGCGCGGCAACCACAGCAATGGCGGCAAATCCCCCAGCGCCCCGTCCCGCGGCCCGCCCGCCCCGTAATGCCCTCCCGGCTCCACCTGCACAATCCCCGTCGCCGGCACCCAGTCGCCTTCCTGCGACGCCGTCAGCAGTCTCCCTAACAAATCCGACGTCAGTCCGTTAGGGTTCCGCAATCCCGTCGCCACCGTCTCCGCCTTCCCCTCCGCACCGATCCGGCACACGCCCAGCACCCCGGACGCAAAACACCAGCGTCCCTCCCCATCCCGCGCCAGCCCGCCCACATAATCATGCCCGCCCGTCGGACACACCCAGCCCCGCGCCGCACTCTCATACCAGTCCGCCTCGCCGTCCCCGTTCAGATCGTGCAGCCGCGTCAGCTGATCCCTCCCTAGCACCACCAATTTCCCCGCATCCTCCGCAATCCCCATCGGCTGGTGCAACCCGCCCGCCACCTTCCGCCACGTCGCTTCCTCCTCATCCGGACCCATCCCGTCCACCACCCACACATCCCCCGCAAACGTCGCCACCGCCGCCCGACCATCCGACAGAAACGTCAGCGCACTCACATGAAACACCGTCCGCCACGGATCGCCCTCCGGCAATTCCAGCGTGTCCACCGCAAACGGCTCGCCGCGCCCCCTCACCCATCGCGTCACAAAAACATCCGGCCACATCTGCGGTCCACCCCGCGTCAGCGCCTCCAGCACGCTCCCCGCCGCCCGCCCCCGCACCCGCCGCAACCCCTCACCCTCCACCAGCATCGCCTCCAGCCACCGCTCCCCGTCCACATCATACGCCAGCACCGTCGTCCCCCCATACCGATGCCATCCCCTGAAAACCACTGAACCGCCAGGCGGCGGTTCAGGCGGATCCGGATGCATCGGAAAAACCGGAGGCTGTAACCCCTCCAGAAACCCGAATCGCCTCGTCCCCACTTTCGCAGGATCACCCCGCCAGAACGCCACCCACGTCATCGTCCCAGGATCAATCACTCCCTGCCACTTTCCCGCTGTCACACAAATCGCCCCCGACACCATCACCGCCCCGTCACTAAAAACCCCGCAACGCACACTCCCCGTGTCCATCTCCCGCCACGCCGCATCGTCCCACGATTCCTCACTCTGCACCCCGAAGTGACCAGACCCGCCGCCATCCAGCCCCGGAAAAGCCGGCAGCAATCCCGGATCGTCCGCACTGGCAAACCTCAGCACTTCCTTCGCATAAAAATCAAACACGCGCCGCCGCTGCTTCTCCTCCCGCGCCCCCGCATGCTCACGCGGCCGCAGTGGCCCGAATTCCGGAAAAAACGCCGCCGTCTTCACCCGCTCAGGCCCGCTCGGCAACGCATCCAGCGACCACCGCCCGATCGTGTCCGCATCGTCCTCCGCCGCCTTTTCCGGCACCTTCACCGGCACATGCACACCCCGCCTCACTAACACCTCATCAATCAACCCCGCAGCCGGCAACCCGCCCTCATCCAGTTGCCCGATGCAGAACCTCCCCTCCGCCGTCACACCCGGTCCCGCCGGAGCAACCCGGTCCAGCACCGCCACCGCATCCGCAAACAACCGCACCCGCCCGCTCTCCATCACCACCGCCACATGATGCCACTTCCCATCCGTCACCTTCACCTCCGACGCATACACCCCGCCACGCCCGGGCATATAAACACTCAAAACCCCGCTCCCCGCATGCGCATACACTTCCCAGTGCGCCCCCGACGACTTCGGCCCGCTCGCTAGAATAATCCGGTAATCCGCCGCATCCCCGATCCTCACCCACGCCTCCGCCGTCAGCGGCAACACGCCGTAATCCGCCGCCTTCCCCACCGCCAACCCCGCCGTCGCCGCATCCAGCGCCTTCCCGAACTTCCCCTCACCAACCTTCGGCCCGGCCTCCACCGGCAACACAAACGGCCGCTCCCCGCCACTCCCCGCTCGCTCCAGTTCCTTCCGCAACCAATCCATCCCACGCAGATTCTCCCGCAAGGTCTCCTCACTGTCCGTCTCCGGCCGATGATCAATAATCCCCACCGGCCCGCGCCATCCCGACGCCCGCAACACCCGCATCATCTCCAGTTCCTGATCCCCTCCCCCTAGCGGCAGGATCTTCACGCCCCGCCGCTCGCCGTCCCGCACCATCCCGTTCAGGTTCACCGCCAGCAGCCACGGCTTCATCAGCCTCACCAACTCCCCGAACCGCCCCAGATGCTCGTGCCCGTGGTGAAAATTGTACACCATCCCCGCATTCGTCAGTCCATCCCGCTTCAATCGCTCCAGAATCGCCACCTGATTCTCCGGCTCCCCGAACCACCCGCCATGGTTGTACAGCGCCACTTTGCAGCCTAGCACACTCGCCGCCGCCACCACCGGTTTCAATCGCGCCGCCGCCGCCTCAACCGCCGCCAGCTGCTCCCGCTCGTTCGCCACCGGCCCGCCCGACCCCATCACCCACAACTGCGGTCGGATCCCGTGACGCCCGATCACCTCAAGGATCTTCTTCGCCGTCGCATCCAGATCCGACGGAAACCACCACGCTGTCACCTCGATCCCACGCGCCTTCATCGCCTCCACCTCCGCATCAAACTGCACAATGTGCTCGTCCCTCCAGTCGTACGCCAGCTTCCGGACCCCTAACCCCTCCAGCATCGCCGCACGTTCCACCGGCCCGCGCTTCTTCGCGTCAAACGGCACAATGCACCACGCCACCAGGTTCTCCGGCGCATAAATGTCAGGATCCGCCGCACGCAGCGGCATCCCCAGCATCAGCACCAGAACCAACCGGCACCACCTCACCCATCCGATAGTCCCCGCGCTCATGCCGGCCGGACCCCGTCCCACTCCGCACGCCACGACGCCGGACGCGCCAGCGCAGTCGCCGCCTCATGACCCGTAAACTGCATCGCGCCCGCATCCCACACCAGTCGCTCGCCCGGAAACCGCGTCGCCACCACGCCCAGCAACCCGATCTCGCTCAGCGCACCGCCGTACTCGAACGGCGATCCCGCCGGACGCCCCGCCCGCACCGCATCCAGCCAGTCCTGCTGATGATTCCCATCCTTCACCCGCGGAATCGTCTCGTCAGGCTTCGGAATCTCCCGCGCCTTCTGCACCGGAATGATCCGCCAACCACCCGCGCCGTGCGACCCATGCATGATCTTCCCTTTGTCCCCGATCAGCACCGCCCCAGTCCCCACCACTTTCCGTCCCTGTCCTTCTTCCTCCAGTTCCTTCGGCGACGGAATGCTGAACTCGCCATCATGCCAGATCAGCTTCACCGGCCCGCGCGCACCCTTCGCCGGAAACTCAAACGTGATCCGCGTCCCCCGCGGATAAAACATCGCGTGCAACTTCGGATCGTAATCCTTCGTCACCTCCGCCGTCACCGCCGTCGGCATGTCCAGATCCAAGGCCCAGAACGAAGGATCCACCACGTGGCAAATCCAGTCACCCAGACACCCTCCGCCGTAAGCCATGTGCCCGCGCCACGAAAACGGCAGGAACGCCGGATGATAGGACCGCTCCGCCACCGGCCCCTGCCACAGGTTCCAGTCCAGCTCCTTCGGAATCTCCACCCGCTGCTCCAGTTCCGCCATCCGCCCCTGCTGGGAATACACATCCTTGAACGCGTCGCACCCCGCATGAATCTCCGTCACATTCCCGATCGCCCCGGACCGCACCATCTCCACCAACCCCCGGATACTCGCCGACGAATGCCCCTGGTTCCCCACCTGCGTCACCACTTTCTTCTCCAGCGCCGTCTTCCTCAGGGTCCGCAATTCCGCCACGCTGTGCGCCAGCGGCTTCTCGCAGTACACATGCTTGCCCGCACGCATCGCCGTCATCGCCGCAACGAAATGCGTGTGATCCGGCGTCGCCACCAGCACCGCATCAATCCCGTCAGCCATCTCATCAAACATCTTCCGGAAATCCTTGAATCGCTTCGCCTGCGGATGCTTCCCGAAACTGTCCGCCGCACGCCGGTCATCCACATCGCACAACGCCACCACCGCCTCGTGCGCCATCCCCCCGAGATCCGCTCCACCCTGCCCGCCACACCCGATCACCGCCAGCCGGATCTTCTCGTTAGGCGTCTTCTCAGCCCCCTGCGACCGCAGGACCCCGGGCCTCACAATCTGAAATCCAAAGGCAGCAGCGGCAGCAGGTACAAAAGCTCGGCGTTTCATCATGCCACCTCTTTAACACCCTCCAACCCACCTCGGCAACTCCGCGTCCCCGTCACCACTGGCCCGCTCAGAAGCCCGCCAGCGTCACCCCCCTCAACCCGCACAACCTCTCCACCTCCCCACGCTCCAAGATCAACGTCTTCCCAGCCTCCACCCCGATCAATTGCACCCCCGCCTCCGCCGCCGTCTCAATCGTCTGCGGCCCGATCACCGGCACATCAAACCGCAAATCCTGCCCAGGCTTGCTCACCTTCACCATCGCCGCCTTCCCCCGACCCATCGCCCCACCACGCCGGATGCACTCGTTCGTGCCCTCAAACGCCTCCACCGCCAGCACCGTCCCCCGCCGCACCACCACCGTCTGCCCAATGTCCAAACGGCTCGTCTCCCGCGCCATCCGCGCCCCGAACTCAATGTCCTCCATGTCCCGCGCCTTCCGCACCGGCCCGCACACATGCCCCACCGGTGCCATCTCTTCCTCTAGATAGGAAATCGCCGGCAGCAGCGTGATCCCGTCCCGCTCCAACTCCGCCGCCACCGCCCCGAACAAGCTCTCCGCATTCCGCTCCTTCACCTTCGCCAGCATCATCAGGGTCCTCAAATCCGGCCTCAAATCAAAAAGATTCCGCGGCGCAATCTGCCCCACCATCACCGCATGCCCCACTCCCTCACCCCGGAAAAACTTGATCATCCGGCTCAATTGCCCCACCCGCAGCCACGTCATCGCCGCCACTTCTCCACCCAACTCCACCCGCGTCTCATTCTCAAACGCCGCCGCCACCAGCCGCTTCACCCCGGCACGCCGCGCCGCTCGCGCCATCGCAAACGGATACTCTCCGTTGCCCGCAATCAACCCTAACGTCTCTGGAACCGGTGCACTCACACCCCATCCATCCTCAGCACTCCGGCTTTTGCAACCAGCCCGCTCACCTCACTCCGCCACCCCGCCCTTCGCCGCCGCCTCCGCCGCCTTCCGCCCAGCCGCCGATACCGGCCAACGCCAACGACCCGCAAACAATTCCCCCAGATCCGTCTTCGCCGCCGCACTCGCCGCCACCACAAAATGATCCACCGCCTCCTCCGTAGTCTTCGCCTCCGGCAGCTTCCCAGCCGCCTGCCACACCGCCTTCACCCACTTCGGCCCGCCATGATCCCGCGCCAATCGCAGGCAGAACGATGCAAACAAATCCGTCCCGTTCAATCCTAACGCATTCTCCGGAGCCGCATCCACCTTCAGCGTATTCTCCCACCGGAACTTCGCGTCCGCTTCATACAAATCCACCAACCCCTCCATCACCCCGCGAAACTCCGCACCCGTCTTGTCCCGGAACGGCCCCAGCTTCGCCCCCGCCGCATCCAGCGCCATCAGCCGCATGAACACCGCATACCCAGTCACCACCGACCGGTCACTCACCGGCTTCCGGTACGCCAGCTGCGGGCTGTAAAACCAGAAGTTCCGCCCGAACTCATACGGCAGCGCCTGATCCACCAACTCCCCTTTCTGCCACCCGCCGCACAACTCCGTAAACACCCCCGGCGTCAGCTCAATCCCTGTCGCCCCCAGATAACCACACGCCGCCCCGCAGGTCTCATCCACCTCCGCCACCGTGATCTTCCCATCCAGATGCTTCAACTGCTGCGGATCCCTCCCCGTCGCCTCCCGATAGAAATCCCGCACTTTGTCAAACACCCCGCACAACCCGCCCATCACCTTCTCATCCACTCCCTCCGACTTCGTCAGAAACGCCACATGCTTCCCCAGCCACGGCCGCAACTTCACCCGCTTCCCCTGAAAGGTCGTGTACTCCACCAACCCGTCAGGCGCATTCGCCGCCATCCCAGTCAGCGGCAATGCCATCACACTCTCAACAAATCGGCGTCGTTTCATGCCCCCATCTACGTCGCCCCGGCCCGCTTCTCTCGAAACGTTTCCGCCTCCTCACTGCCCGGCCACCACCCGCAGATACATCCGCCCTCCAGACCCAACCCTCACCCGCGCCGTCACCACCGCACTCCCATCCGCCTGCACCTCCCGACCCGTCACCTCCATTCCACTCTCTTCCGCACCCCGCCACCGCTCCAGATCCTCGGAAACCTCCACCCGCCACACC
>CANHUG010000039.1 GCA_947462995.1 Verrucomicrobiales bacterium
GACGCCATGTGGGTCACCCCAGTCCCCGGCGGCGCCAACGTTCCTAAGGTCGTCGGAGATATCGGTCAGGATGATGCCAACTCGGCACCAATGACCTTCAAGCTCAACAACATCACCATCGACCGCATCCAGTTCAATGATGCCTCGATCGATGAAGTCATCGGCTACCTCAAACGCAAGAGCATCGAATCCGACTCCACCTCCGCTGACCCAAATCAGCGCGGCGTCGACTTCATCGTCAAAAGCGCTGAAGGTGCCAAGAACGTCACCCTCGAACTCCGTAGCGTCAAACTCCTCGACGCCATCAAGAGCATCACGGAAGTCGCCAACATGCGCTACGATATCACGCCAAACGCCGTGATCATCGTCCCTGCCACCTCCGGCGGCGGCAGCATGACCACCCGCACGTTCCGCGCTCCTCCCGACTTCCTCAGTCGTGGCGCAGGCGGCGGCGGCGATTCCGCCGACGCAGCAGCTCCTGCCGATCCGTTCTCCGGCGGCGGCGCTGAAGCCGACACCGGCCCGAAGCTCAAAGGCAAGCCAAACGCTAAAGAAGTTCTCGCTTCCCTCGGTGTCCAGTTCGCCGAAGGCACCATGGCCTCCTTCGACCCATCCACCGGTCGCCTCATCGTTCGCAACACGTTCGAACAACTCGACCTCGTCGAGACCGTGGTCGACGGCATGAACACCTCCGGGTCGGTCAAGCAGGTCTACATCACCACCAAGTTCGTCGAAGTCAGCCAACGCAATACCGATGAACTCGGCTTTGACTGGCTCATGGGTGCCTTCAACATCGGCGGCGGCGGGGTCTACGGCGCAGGCGGTACCAGCGGCAACGCCAGTGCCCTCAGCTCCGGGAACTACACGTTCATCAACCCAGGCGGCGGCACTTCCTCCGTCCCAACCGGAACCAACCCGCTCACCCGCGGTCTCCGCTTCGGCTCAGACGCCATCACCCGTGGCGCCATCGACTCCCTCCTCGGCGGCGGCTCGGCCACCGCTGCTGGCTCGGTCTCTCCCGCAACCTTCGCTCTCGCTGGGGTCTTCACCGATCCTCAGTTCCAAGTGATGATGCGCGCCCTCTCTCAGAAGAAGGGCGTCGATCTCATGACCGCTCCAAGCGTCATCGTCCGCGGCGGCCAACGGTCCAAGATCGAAATCATCCGAGAGTTCCCTTACCCAACGGAGTATGACCCCCCACAAATCCCGCAGAACTTCGGGGGCGGCCTCCAAGTTGGTGGTGGCGGTGGTGTCGGTGGCGGCGGTGGTGCCGGTGGCGGCAGCTTCCCTGTCACTCCTGCCAACCCGAACAGCTTCCAATTCCGCAACACGGGGGTCTCCATGGAAGTGGAAGCCACAGTTGGAGACGATGGCTACACCATCGACCTCAACCTCGCCCCGGAAGTCACGGAATTCGAAGGCTTCATCAACTACGGTAGCCCGATTCAAACCACCAGCACCAACGCCCTCGGGCAGTCAGTGCCAGTGGTCCTCACCGAAAACAAGATCCTTCAGCCGGTGTTTGCTACCCGCAAACTCTCCACCCAGGTGCTCATCTGGGACCGTCAGACGGTCGGTATCGGTGGCTTGATGCGCGAAGACGTCCAGTCCGTCGAGGACAAGGTGCCTATCTTCTCCAGCATCCCTCTCGTCGGCCGCCTCTTCAAGACGAAGGCCGAAGAACGCTACAAGAAGAACCTCATGATCTACGTCACAGGTCGCCTCATCGACCCGTCCGGCCAGGATCTACACGGTTCCACCGAGCCCGAACCGGAAATCGTGCCCGCCGAGCCAGGTCCTTCGACCGATCTGCTCCCGATCATCCAGAAGTAATCCTTCCCGGATCATTCCACATCATTCCCGGAAAAGGGGCGGAGGTTTCTCCGCCCCTTTTTTCTTGTCTTCATTCCTCCCTCTCCCCCACTATCCCACCGCCCCCATTCCCCCTCTTCCACCCCACTCTCCCCGCCTCCCAACCCTCACCCGATGCTCTGTCTCGCACTCACCGGCGGCATCGCCACCGGCAAATCCACCTTCGCTCGCCAGTTCCGCTACCTCGAGCCCCTCACCGCCTTCTTCGACTGCGACGCCTCAGTCGATACCTTGTTGACAACCCCTTCCGTCGCCACCACCATCTCGGAAGTCCTCGGATCCAATCTCCTCGACGCCAACGGTGTCCTCATCCGCTCACGCCTCAGGGAGAAAGTCTTTCAGAATCCAGACGCTCGGAAACTCCTCGAAGAGATCCTCCACCCCATGGTGCGGAACCTCTGCCTGCAGGCCCTCAACTCCGCCCGCGCCTCCAATCTGTACCCATGGTTCATCATGGACGTCCCGCTCCTCTACGAATCAGGCTTCCCCATCCCTCGCGACCTCGAACTCGTCGTCGCCTGCGGCCCAACTACTCAAAAAACACGTCTCATGGCCCGAAACGGCCACTCCTCAGACCTCGCAGACCGCATGCTTTCCGCCCAGCTTCCGATTGCGGACAAGATGAACCGTGCAGACGTTGTCCTCTGGAATGGGGGAACACCGAATTCGCTGCACCGCCAAACTGAACTTTTTATCCTATGGTTGAAGAACTTCCCCCGGCCGTGAAGCCGGACCAAGCCCCCTCGTCTCCCGACGACCAATCCTCCGCTCCCGGCTCTCTCCACGCCGACCACGACCCGGCACGCTCCAGCCGCTCCAGCGAACCTCCCATCCCGGAGTCCGCCTCGCTCAATGACTACCTCCGCATGGCAGTCAACCAACTCTACGACATCGGTACCGCCCTCGGCCTCCGCATCGGAGGCGTCCGCTCAAAACACCACCTCGTCTTCGAAATCCTCAGCTACTACAGCCGCCGCGGTACCACCGTCGAAGCCTCCGGTATCCTCGAAATTACCCGCGAAGGCTACGGGGTCCTCCGCGACCCGCTCTTCAACTTCGCTCCCTTCCTCGACGACATCTTCATCCCAGCCAGTCTCATCCGGCGCTTCAATCTGCGCCCAGGCGTCGAAATGACCGTTCACGCACGTGGCCCTCGCGACCCACGCGAAAAAACCCTCTGCTCCGAACGCATCATCACCATCGAAGGCGTCCCAGCAGAAGACTGGCAGCCACCCGCCCACTTCGACAAACTCACCGCGCTCTTCCCCTCGGAACGCATCATCCTCGAAAACCCCAAAACCAAATCCGTCGGCCCGCGCGTCGTCGATATCATCGCCCCTCTCGGCAAAGGCCAGCGCGGTCTCATCTGCGCCCCACCTCGCGGCGGCAAAACCGTCCTCCTCAAGGACATCGCCTCCTCCATCCGCCAGAATCACCCGGAAATCGAACTCATCGTTCTCCTCATCAACGAACGACCCGAAGAAGTCACCGACTTCCGCGAAACCGTCGCCTGCCAGGTCTTCAGCTCCACCTTCGACGAACCCTCCAACCGCCACATCCAGGTCTCCGAACTCGTCCTCGAACGCAGCAAACGTCTCGTCGAACGCGGCCGCGATGTCGTCATCCTCCTCGACAGTCTCACCCGCCTCGCCCGAGGCTACAATACCACCCAAGGAGGCAAAGGCCCCTCAGGCTCCGGCGGCGTCGACCACACCGCTCTCCAAAAGGTCCGCAAATTCTTCGGCTCCGCCCGCAAAGTCGAAGAAGGCGGCTCCCTCACCATCCTCGCCACCGCCCTCATCGAAACCGATAGCCGCATGGACGAGGTCATCTTCGAGGAATTCAAAGGCACCGGTAACCTCGAAATCCAACTCGACCGCGAACTCGTCGAACGCAGAATCTACCCAGCCATCCACATCCAGAAATCCGGCACCCGTAAAGACGACCTCCTCTACCACCCGGACGAATTCCGCCGCATCAGCGCCATCCGCCGCCAAATGGCCCAGATGCCCGCCGGCGAAGCCCTCGAAGTCCTCATCCGCAGCATCAAAGCCACCGGCAGCAACGCCGAAATGCTCCTCACAGGTCTCCGCCAGTGAACTGCTCCTCCTCCAACCCCTCTCCTGACTCGTCCCCAGTGCCGGATTCCTCCCTTTCCGACCACTTCATCGATACCCCAGAGGCCCTCGACGCCTTCATCGCCAGTCTCCCCACTGGCGATGGCGTCCGCGTCGCCCTCGATACCGAGGCCGATTCCCTCCACTCCTACCGCGAAAAACTCTGTCTCATCCAAATGGGCGTCGGCGACCGCAAGGTCCTCATCGACCCCATCGGCATCAAAGACCTCTCCCCTCTCATCTCCTACCTCGACGGTACCGACATCTGGCTCCACGGCGCTGACCTCGACATGACCCTCATGCGCAGGACGTTCCAGCACATCCCCGTCAGAATCTTCGACACCCAGGTCGCCGCACGCCTCTGCGGCGAACGCCAGTTCGGCCTCGCCCACCTCGTCGAATCCAATTTCGGCGTCGTCCTCTCCAAACAATCCCAACGCGCCGACTGGGGCCGCCGCCCACTCACCGACCGAATGATCGAGTACGCCCTCAACGACGTCCACTTCATCATCCCGCTCGCCGACAAATTCCTCGCCAAACTGAACGAACTCGGCCGCACCGACTGGTTCCTCCAGTCCTGCGAAGACGCCAGACTCTCCGTCCTCCACCGCCCACCTCCAGACCCTGACGAACTCTGGCGCATCAACGGCAGCGGTAACCTCCGCCCCCCCGGCCTCAACTTCCTCCGCGCCCTCTGGCACTGGCGTAACCTCGAAGCAGAACGCCTCGACAGACCCACCTTCAAGGTCATCAGCAATCAGGAACTCCTCGCCTTCGCCGAAGGCCTCCAGGACGGCCGCGAAGCCCGCCTCCCAGACCGATACCCTCCTCCCTTCCACCGCCGCTTCTACAACGCCCTCAAAAGCGCCGACGAACTCCCCGAGGCCGACTGGCCCCGCCGCCCCGCACGCCGCCGCACCGAGCGCAACCCGGACGCCGAGCGCCGCTTCGACGCCCTCAAAGCCCATCGCGACAAAATCGGCAACGACCTCGGCCTCGACCCCTCCCTCCTCGGCTCCCGCGCCGTCCTCGAAGCCATCGCCGCGGACGAATCCTCCGCCAAAGACCTCCTCCTGCCATGGCAACTCGAGGTCCTCGGCATGGGCAGTGTTTGAGAAATCCCTGCAAAATCACTGATCAACCGCCGTAACAAGGCCGTCCCGGCCCCGCCGCGGCCTCAGAATAGCAGCATCAGGATTCGCACCCGACGAACCACAAGATGCCATCCGTAAGGCAGGCTGCACTAGCCTGAACTCGCCTGCTTAACGCCCCCCGCCCGGATCATCCCCAGAACTTCCTTCACGGAAAACCCGCGCTGGGCGTGCTGCCCAAACGCCGCCAGCCGCTCGCGCCAGACTTTCTTCTCGGGATCGGACACCTTCCACGGCTTCCCATGCGGCACCCCCATGCCCACCAGCATCGCCAGATACCCCTCCAGTCCGAACGAATTGTTCGGATCAAACAACACCGGCTCCGGCAGCACACTCGGCCCATTCTCCTTGTAGTACTGCACCATCGCCACCGCACCACCCAGATCCGTCTCCTCCCGGCACGCCCGCCAGAATGGCGTGTCCAATCGCGTGTTGAACGCATAGTGCACCGCTAGAAAGTCACGGATGTCATCCCACTGCCGCACATTGTAAGTGTTGTACAGATCCTTCAGCGTCTGCGTAGGCTCCTGCAGGCTGTCCACCAGCGTGTCCGCCAAGGTGCTGCACTCCACACAAATCACCTGAATCGCCGTCGCCTCCAGCGGCTCCACAAACCCCATCGAATTCCCAATCGCCACCACGTTGCCCACCCACGGCCGCGCATACCGCCCACTCCGGAACTTCACCACTCTCGGCTCGTTCGCAATCTTCGGATTCTTCCGCCGGAACTCCGCCAGCGCCTCCTCGTCACTGATAAACCGGGAACTGTACACATACCCACGGTTGATCCAGTTCTCATGCTCGATCTGCCAGCACCACCCCGCATCCATCGTCTCCGCCACCGTGTACGGCTTGATCTCCTCATCGGTCCGCGGCCACCCCGCAATCACCGCCCGATCACAGAACAACGACTTCTCATATCCCTGAAACGGCTCGCCCAGCGCCCGCCCCAGCAACTCAGACCGGAACCCCGACGCATCCACATACAAATCCGCCGTCACCCGCCGCCCCCCGGCAAGATGCAGCGCCTCCACCCCATCCGCCCCCGTCTCCACTCGCTCCACCGTCCCCTCCGTCAACCGCACCCCGTTGCGCTCGCACGTCGCCTCCAGCCACCCCACCAGCTTCTTGTTCTCAATATGGAACGCATGGTTGTTGTGCATGTGCAGGCTCCCATCAGGCTTCCTCGGGAACGCCTTCCCGTGCGCCATGCACGCCGACACAATCCCCAGCCACTTCGTCTCCGGCTCATAGTAAAACCCCGTGTTCCGCTTCAACTCCGGCCACCGGCTCTTAAACTCATTCTGGAACGTGTAGTAATACCCCTGCGGATACGGCCCCCACACAAAATGAATCCCCAGCTTCCACGTCGGCTCCGCCCCCGCATAAAACTCCCCCGGCGGCAGCTTCAGATACTCGAATAAATGCCGCGGAAACGCCGCCGTCGTCCCCTCCCCAACCCCAATCACCCCCATCTCCACACTCCGCACCACCTCCACCTCCAATTGCGGCAACTTCCGCTTCAGCGTCAGCGCAGCCAGCAATCCGGCCGTGCCCCCACCCAAAACCAATACTCTCGTGATCTTCGAAGCTTCCTTCATGATCCCTTCACATGAAGAGGAAATGAGAATCCGCAAGCATCTGCTCGCTCATTTTCACTAAATCGCCATTTTTCCCCTCCCCCTCCCCACGTAGGCAGATTTCATGGACTTTATCGCCAATTCAGGTATGCCCACTGGCTCATTCCCTGCCTTCCCACCATCTCATCATGAATAAGTTGTTCGCCAAAAAACCGCTCGCCGACGTGCTCGCAGAAGTCCACGCCGACCCCGGCGGATCTACCGTCGCCCTCAAACGCCAGCTCGGCCCCATCCACCTCATCCTCCTCGGCATCGGCGTCGTCATCGGAGCCGGCCTCTTCTCCCTCACCGGCAAGGTCGCCGCTGAAAGCGCCGGACCAGCCGTCACCCTCTCCTACATCATCGGCGGCTTCGCCTGCGCCCTCGCCGGCCTCTGCTACGCGGAATTCGCCTCCATGGTCCCAGCCTCCGGCAGCGCCTACACCTACAGCTACGTCACCCTCGGCGAACTCTTCGCATGGATCATCGGCTGGGACCTCGTCCTCGAGTACGCCGTCGGCGCAGCCACCGTCGCCACCGCATGGTCCGCCTACTTCATGAAGCTCTGTCACCAGATCGGCTTCCACTTCCCCCACGCCCTCGCCGCCTCCCCGTTCGATGAAAACCCGGGCATCATGAACCTGCCCGCCGCATTCATCATCCTCGCCATGTCCGCCCTCCTCATCAAGGGCACCAAAGAAAGCGCCATCTTCAACGCCGTCATGGTCGTCCTCAAGGTCATCATCGTCCTCACCGTCGTCGGCCTCGGCTGGGCCTACATCAACCCAGCCAACCACACCCCCTTCATCCCCGCCAACACCGGCACCTTCGGCGAATTCGGCTGGAGCGGCATCATGCGCGGCGCAGGCCTCATCTTCTTCGCCTACATCGGCTTCGACGCCGTCTCCACCGCCGCCCAGGAAGCCCGCAACCCTCAACGCGACATGCCTATCGGCATCCTCGGCTCGCTCCTCGTCTGCACCATCCTCTACATCGCCTTCTCATGGGTCCTCACAGGCCTCGCCCATTACTCCACGTTCAAAGGCCTCGAAAAACTCGCCCCCGTCGCCACCGCCATCAGCGCCATGCCAGCCAAATTCCATTGGCTCAATCAACTCATCGTCCCAGCCATCCTCTGCGGCTTCTCCTCCGTCATCATGGTCCTCCTCATGGGCCAGAGCCGCGTCTTTCTCAGCATGTCCCGCGACGGTCTCCTCCCTCGCTTCTTCTCGGATCTCCACCCGCGCCGCCAGACTCCATGGAAAAGCAACGCCCTCATCGGCGGCATCGCCGCCCTCGCCGTCGCCATCCTGCCAGGTGAACTCTGGGGCGAAATGTGCTCCATCGGCACGCTCCTCGCCTTCGTCCTCGTCTGCATCGCCGTCGTCGTCCTCCGCATCAAAGAACCCAACGCCCCACGCGTCTTCCGCTGCCCTTGGGTCCCCGTCGTCCCCATCCTCGGCGCTCTCGTCTGCCTCTCCATGATGATCCCTCTCCCCGGAGACACATGGATCCGTCTCGTCGTCTGGATGGCCCTCGGCTTCATCATCTACTTCACCTACAGCCGCAAACACAGCCGTCTCACCAGCGGCAGCAAATCCGCCTGACGCTTCAAATCCGCCTGACGCTTCAAATCCGCCCGACGCTCCACCCCACCCGGGCAAGCCCACGCTCGTCATTCCCTAACTCCCTGCCGCCCCGCCGCGCCGCGCTGCATCGCCCCAAAAAGGGCTGCGCGCGCCGCGGCGGCTTCGTGTCGCCTCACCGCGGCGGCTTCGTGTCGTCTTCTCTCGCCCACCCGGAACCCCCCACGCCCTCACGGCACCGGCACCACCCGCGCCCGGAAATACCGACGCTCACCACCCGCCGGAATCACCGCACTGCGCCGGATCAATCCCCCAGCCATCACCTCCGCATACCCCGTCAACCCCGCCTCCACCTGCCACACCGCAAGGTCACCCGAACTCTCAATCACAATCCGCCCCGCATCCCCTCCCGGCCGCTGCTGCCACACCAGAGTCCGCCCCGCCGCCGCTTCCACCGCCGTAAACATCGCCCCGTCCCCCATCACGTGCTCCAGCAAATTGCTCAGCCCGTCCCCATCATCGTCCCCCGCTGGATCAACCGGCACCGGCAACACGTCACTCGCTCCCGGCGACCCACCCTCCACCGCCGAACTCCGCCAGTTCCCCGCATCCCCATGATGCACATCCCCCGCCACCGGATTCATGTGCACAAGGCTGTAGCCCTCCCCATCCGCCAGCAACGGCCACGGCGCACGGTCCCCATAACGGAACTCCACCACCGTGCTCCCCGTCGCATCATCCACCTTCAGAACCTCCCCGCCGTTACCCAGCGCCGTCCCCGCCGGAAACTCCCCCGCAATCAATCCCTCCGCCACCAGCGGCCACGCCAGCCGGAACGCCGCACGGTTCCGCACCACTAGCAATCTCCCACCTGGAGCCAGCACCGTCCCCGCCGCAAACCCGAACGTCACCGGCAATCCCGCCGCATCCACCCCAGTCAGCCCACTCGAAATCCGCACCCCGCCCAACTCCAGCGGCACCGCCCCCGAAACATTCACAAACTCCACATACTCCGTCTCATCTCCCGGCCCCGCCGGATTGTAGTGCACCTCACCAATCGCCAGCCACCGCTGCACGTCGCTCAGCGCCGGCTCCAGCGTCACCGCCACCACCTCCGCTCCCTCCGCATTCAACAACCTCAGGGTCTCCCCCGCATTGTTCAAATGCCCCTCATACGGCCCCGTCACCTGCAGTCTCTCCCCGCCACGCGGACTCGCCGCACGCCGCCGGAACGCCCACCTGTCCGGCACCACAAACACACTCCCGCCAGCCGGCACCACCGTCCCGCCAGCAAACGCAAACCTCACCCCTCCCTCCACCCGCCAACCACTCATATCTACCGCACTCACCCCCGGATTCCTCAGCTCGATGTACTCCTCATCCTGATTCCCTCCCGCAGGATTCGCCTCCACCCGCCCGAACGACATCGCCGGCAACACCACCTGCGTCGCCGGCACCCCCAGCGACCCACTCCCGCTCGTGAAATTCAGCGAGTACGGCATCCCGTGATTCACCCCAGTCGTCCCCGTCAGATACGTCATCCTCCCTGACAAATACGATGTCTTAATCCGCGCCACCGACTGCGCCAGCGTGTACGCCGTCCCCCCAGTCCACGCAAAATGCGAGTTCGCTCCCCACTTCGCATGGTCCGCCGTCACATCCGCATCAATCAGCGGCACCAGCGCATCCATCCGGCTCCCGAACCACCCAGCCGCCAGAAACCGGTCGCTCAATGTCCGGATCCGCCGCGCGATCATCTCCCTCACCCGCGGGGTCTTCGCCAGCGCCTCGATCATCCGGTTGAACTTCCCCGCATGCAGCTGCCATGGCCGCGCCCCGATCAGCGGATGACTCGTGCACTGCGGCGTCGACGGCGCACTCTGATTGAACACCATCACATCCGTATTCAACGCATTCGGACCGAAACTCAGATCCAGATCCCACGGCAGCACCGACCACTCCCGCGACCCCATCGTGTCCCGGTGAATGTAGTAGTTCTTGTTCGATGCATCAATGTTCTGACTGATCACCGTCCCCGCATGCCAGTTCACCCACGACGGCAGATCAGCATTGTCGAACAGCCACCCCTCCAGCGCCGCTCCCGTCAGCCCCAGACTCGTCACAAGGCTCTGCAGATCCGCATACCCCTCCGGCTGCCGGTTCTTCTTCTCATACGCCTCCGCCGTCGTGAAATCACACAGCCCATTATCCCCCACCGCTTTGTAAAACGCCCCGTGCTCGTCAATCCCATGCCGCTCCAGAAACCCGTCGTCCACATTCTCCACACACAGCGCCAAACTGTAAAACACCCCGTTCTCACGCTGATGCACATGGAAAGTCTCCGGCGTCGCCAGCCCGCTCAACGCGTGCATCTCCGCTGCCATCAGCGCCCGCACATAACTCTTGTCAGTGTACGTCGTGTTCAGATTCAGCTCGCTCACCTGCGGCGGCACCACCTGCCCAGCCACCACCGGCCGCAACGGCACCCGACGCCCCGGCGGCAGATCCACCTTGTGACTCTTCTTCGGAAAACTCCGCGACGTGTTCCCACGCAGCCGGAAATAACAGTTATCGTGAAACTCCCCGTTGAAATACAGGCTCCCCACCGTCCCCGCCTCCGTGTCCGCCAACCCCGGGCTCTGCATGAACCGATGCACCACCGGCAACCGCGTCGTCACCGCCGGATCCGCCACCACCGTCCCGCAATACTCCGGCGACTCGTCCCGCAAATGCTGCGGAGCCTTCCTCATCGCCCCTGACGCCGCCCCCGCCGTCACCCGCCACCGCAGCATCCGCCCAGCCACCGCCCCGTGCCCCGCAGGAATCACCCCGGTGTAAACCCCGTCGCCACCCACCACATCCCCGCTAACACCATCATCCCGCATCCCCACCGACACCTCCGCCCCATACATCACCCGGTAAATCAGATTCACCGCTCCCACCGCATCCGGCACCGCCCCGCTCTGCTCCGCACGCACCCGTGCCGTCACCACCACCTCCGTCCCCGCCGCCGGTTGCCCCACAGGCCCAGTCACCCGGTCAATCAGCGGTCCCCCCGCCGCCACCATGCTCGCATTCCCAATCCCCGGCGTCGGCGACACGAAATACCCCGTCCTCCCGGCATCCCCCGTGATCCCTATCGAAACATTCGTCTCCACAGGATACCAATCCCCCCCAGGCGGCGTCAGCGGCGATCCATACCCATGCACCACTTTCCCGTCAGGCCCCGTCAGCGTCAGCGATTCCTCGTCCCCTAGCTGGAAATTCGCATGCAGCGGCCGCCCCGCCACCCGCCGGTCCTTCCCGCTCGCCCACACCAGCAGATACCTCCCAGCCCCCAGCGTCACCGCCGGAAAACGCCACTTGCCAGGCACCGCTAGATCATCCGTCAGGCCGTACCCGTCCAGATTCACCGGCTCACTCGTCCCGTTGCAGATCTCCACCCAATCCGACGAGTCATAATCCTCATCCAGCGCCCCGCCGGAATTGTCAGCCAGATACTCCGATATCACCAACGCCTCAACCGGCGGCCGCGGATTCGGATTGTCCAGCGACAACCCCTGCACCCCCGCCGCATACAAAGTCGCAACCTCCTCCGCACTCAGAGCCCGGTGCCACAACGCCATCTCGTCTATCAATCCCTGCCAGTACCCAGGCGACCCAGTATCCGCCACCGCCCCGTTCAGCTTCACCCCGATCCCCATCGGCGCAGGCAGCGGCGCAAAAAAGTTCCCCGTATACGCCTGCGTCGCCGTCAGCACGCCGTTCCGGTACAGTCTCAACGCCGTCGCATCCACCGTGCAGACCACGTGCTGCCACTCATTCATCGGAAACACCGCCGTCTCCGCCACCCGGATCTGCCCAGACGGCGACAACCCCAGATAATTGCTCAGCTGCCCACCAGCAGCATCCAGCCCGAAATGCATGAAGCCGAACCAGTTCTTCGCAATGCTCCCCCACACCGGCCGCGCATCCGCCTGCACCCACGCCGCCATCGAATACGCCTTCGCCACCGGCACCGGCACCGCAGGCACTATCACATGCTGCAGCGTCGACGCCCCGCCAAAACGCAACGCCCCGCCCACCCGCCCAGTCGCCCAGTGATTCCCCCCACTCACAGGATAATTCACCAGATTGCCGCTCCGATGCTGCCCAGACGCATCCGCCACCGTGCACCCATCCTTCTCATCAAACCGCCAGTACCCCCTCAACCCTTCCGTGAACACCGACGGCTGCACCAGCGGCACCAACCGCAACACAGCCTTCCCGCTCACCCCGTTCCCGCTCTCATTAACCGCAACCACATCATACTCTCCCGCATCCGCTTCCGTCAGCCCGTTCAGCGTCAGGGTCGATCCAGTCTGCCCATCGAGGACCACTCCGTTCCGCCTCCACTGCAACGTCGGAGCCGGATTCCCCGTCGCCAGCACCGAAAACACCGCACGCCCGCCCACCGACTGGCTCTGACTACATGGATCCACCGCAAACCCCGGCGGCGATGGCGTCTCCTCCGTCAGGGTCACCGCAGAAATCGCCGGATTCGTATCGAGTCCCGCCGCGCCCCCGCGCCCCAATCGCAGATCAATCCCGTCCGCATCAGCCACCACCTGAATCCGCGCCAACCGGTTGAACGGAGTCCCTAGCGGAACCACCCAGTCGTTGATCACCGTCACGCCGTCAATGATCACGTCCATGCTCCGCCCCAGCGTCGTCGCCGCATCCAGCGCCAGAATCTCAAGAATATAACTCTTCCCAGGCACCGTGTTGAACCGCATCGCGAAATTCCCCGCCCCGCCATGCAATCCACCCCGGCTCAACGCGTCCCGCGCCGCCTGCTCCGGCGCTCCGGTCCACACAAATCCGCTGATCGCATACGTGCTCGGCGCCGTCGTGAACTGCAATCCCGTCGCCGCATCACTGATCCCCGTGTTCCCCGCAAACGGCACACCCAAAAGCGTCACTGCCGGCGCGTTCGCCGCCGAATTCCCGAAATTCCACCCCCGGCTCGTCGCATTCCGGTAACTCAGCATCGCCGGAAACCCGAACGCCCCAACATTCGCCTGCACCGTCGCCGCAGAACCCGCCGCAGCCGTCACCAGCAGCACCGCACAACAGAAAAATGGCTTCAATACCCTCATCCCACCACCCTCTCACCTCCCGCGCCCCTTGACCAGCCATTTCCTCACCTCCGCCCCCTCACCTCCCGCTCAAATCCCCTCGCCTTCCACCTGCCCCCCACCCTCGAACTGCATGCTGTACAGCTTCCGGTACACCGGACTCGTCACCAGCAATTCGTCATGCGTCCCCGCATCCAGCACCGCGCCATCCTCCATCACCACAATCATGTCACTCTTGATCACCGTGCTCAAACGGTGCGCAATCGCCAGCACCGTCTTCCCCTCCGACAAATCACGGATCGCCTCCTGAATGTGCCGCTCCGACTCCGCATCCAGCGCCGACGTCGCCTCGTCCAGCAGCAGCACCGGCGTGTTCCTCAGGATCGCCCGCGCAATCGAAATCCGCTGCCGCTGCCCGCCACTCAGCAACCGCCCACTGTCCCCGATCACCGTCTCATACCCCTTCGCCTGCTCCATGATGAACTCATGCGCATGCGCACGCCTCGCCGCCTCGATGATCTCCTCCCGCGTCGCATCCAACCGCCCATAACGGATATTCTCGTAGATCGTGTCGTGAAACAGAAACACTTCCTGACTCACCACCGAGATCTGCTCCCGCAACGATTCCTGCGTCACCTCCCTGATATCCCGACCATCCAGCAGTATCCTCCCCGCATGCGGATCGTAAAACCGCAGCAGCAGCGAAAACAACGTGCTCTTCCCGGCCCCCGACCGCCCCACCAGCGCCACCGTCTGCTGCGGCGCAATCTCCAGCTTCACATTCCTCACCGCAGGCACCCCCTTCTTGTAGAAAAAGGTCACGTCATCAAACGTGATCGCTCCCGCCGCCGCTCCCGTGATCACCTCCGCTCCAGCCGCATCCGCCACCCGCACCTCACGGTCCATCAGTTCAAATATCTTGGTCGTCGCCGCCAGCGTCTTCTGCAGCAGCAGCGGGATCCGGCTCAATGCCTTCGCAGGCGGATAAAGCATCAGCAATCCCCCGTTCAACGCAATGAACTCCGACGCCGGCATCCCGTTCGACCACACATACACCAGCGCCCCGGCCACCCCCACCGACGCCACCACCTCCACCAGCGGCCCCACACTCTCCAACGCCTTCCGCCACCGCATCATGCTCCGCAGCATCTTCTGATTCGATGCCGTAAACCGCGACGCCTCATACTCCTCTCGATTGTACGCCTTCACCTCACGGATCCCGCTGAACGCCTCCTGCATGATCACACTCATCGCCCCCGCTTCCTCCTCTTCCTCCGCCCCCGCACGCCTCACTTTCCTACCCACCACTGCCACCGGAATGATGCACAGCGGAAATAGCACAAAACTCATCAGCGTGAACTTCCAGTCGATCAGAAACAACACCGCCAGCGCACTCAAAATCGATATCGGCTCCTTCACCACCTCCCCCGCCACACTCGTCAGCGCCTGCTGCGCCACCCGCGTCTGATTCAAGATCGTCTGCAGCAGATCACCAGCCTTCTGCTTGTTGAAAAACTCCATCGACTGCCCCAGCACGCGCCGGAACAGGGTCCCCCGGATGTCATCCAGCACCCTCAAGCTCACCCACGTCAGATAATAACTGTTCAGCCACCCGAACACCGCCCTCACAATCATAATCGCCGGAATCACCGCACACAGCAGAATGATCGACAGCAGCGACTTCGGCTCAGGAGCCGCTTCCCGCAGGTTCAATACATCCGAAAACCGCCCCGTCGCCGCGTCCCGCCGCATCGCATCCAGCTCCGCCACCCTCGCACGCTTGTCACTCTCCGTGTGCGCTAGCAGATACCGCGCCCACAGGGTCCGGTGCCGCCGTTCATCCTCCGGCAACGCCAGCAGCTCACGCCACTTCGCCCGCGCCGCCGCCAGATGCGCAGGCTGCACATCCCGCTTCAGAACCGTCGCCATCGCCGCACGCACCCGATCCATCACCCCTCCCATCACCGGCTTCTCCGGTGCCATCAGCATCGCCCGCTCTCCCTCCAGAAACAACCTGAACTCCGCCGGCAGCGCCGGATCAATCACCACCGCCGCCAGCGGATCCTCCACTCCCTTCACCGGAGGATGAATCCGCCGCATCGCCAGCACATCCCGAAACGCCGCATACGACTCCACCGCCGCTCGCTGCGCATCCAATGACAATGGCAACCGCCCACCAGCCGCGGCATCCTCCTCACCGGAAACCGCCGCTACCGCCTCCTTCACCTCCGGCATCTCCACCGCCGCATTCCATTCCTCAGCCAATGTCGTCCCGTGCCGCCCCGTCGCTTCCTCAGACGGCAGCACCTCCCGCCCCACATGCTGCACCGCAGCCACCATCAATCCGTTCAGCACCCCATACAACGCCCCCGCCAGCAGCCCGAACACAAACCGTCTCCGGTACGGCTTCAGAAACCCTAGCAACCGCCGGTACGGCTCGCGCGCCGCAGCCACAAACTCGCCTGCCGACATCTTCGCGATCTCATTGCGGGATACTTTCTTCATGCACTCATGGGCCGGAACATCACAGCAGGTTCACTCAGCACTCCCCGCCTTCACAAACCGTGGGCTGTCCACCCGGCCCGCGCAACAGGTCATCGACCGCCACACACACCCGCCCTGCCCCCAATGTCGCCATCGCCACCCCACGATGCCGCGGCTCCGCCAGCCCGCTCCCACCCTCCCCCCACAACACCCGCGCCATCCCATGCCGCGGCCCCCAATGCCACGGGTTCGTCGGCCCGAACAACGCCACCTGCGGACGACCCCACGACGACGCCAGATGCATCACCCCCGTATCCACCGTCACCGCCACCCGACAACCCGCCGCCACCGCCGCCAACCCCCGCAAATCCAGCTTCCCGCTCAAATCCGTAAACGCCACGCCACTCGCCGCCATCTCCCGAATCTG
This sequence comes from Verrucomicrobiales bacterium, assembly GCA_947462995.1. Classification (GTDB taxonomy): domain Bacteria; phylum Verrucomicrobiota; class Verrucomicrobiia; order Verrucomicrobiales; family V1-33; genus V1-33. The sequence continues at coordinate 16,374 of CANHUG010000039.1, forward strand.
CTCGCCCTCCTCAGCCCCCGTCCCGCCCGTCACCACCACCTCCATCCCATGCCGCTCCCGCACATGCCGCAGCACTTCCACCCACGACGCCGACGGCCAGAACTTCTCCGCACGCGCCGTCCCCGGATGCAGCAGCACATAATCCCCGCTCGGCAACCCCCGCACTCCCTCCTCCGGCATCGCCAGATGCCCCGCATCACCCACCGGCTCCGCCCACGGCACCAACTCCCGCACCAGCGCCTGATGAAAATCAATCGTGTGCAGCTCCCGCACCGATGCCCCGCTCCGCTCGTTCCACGCCCGCCTCCGCCACCACGTCCCCGCAAACTTCTCCCAGCAAACCCGCCGCCTCGCTCCACTCGCCACACTCACCAGCGCCGACCGGTCGTTCCCCGTGAAATCCAGCACCGCATCCCAACGCCCACCCGCCACCCGACCCATCAACCCCGCATTCAACCCGCCCGCCCGCCACACCAGCGCCCCCTCCCCGCACGGCAACAACGGCCCCAGCTCACCACACGCCCCCGCCAGCACCAACGTCACCTCCACCCCCGGCAACGCCCGCCGCAACGACGCCAGCGCCGGCGCCGTCAGCACCACATCCCCTATCCGCTTCATCTGTATCACAAGGACCCGCTTCATCACATCCCTTCTCAATACTTCTCCCGCGCCTTCGCATACGCCGCCAGCAATCGCAGCCGGTAATGATCCCA
>CANHUG010000040.1 GCA_947462995.1 Verrucomicrobiales bacterium
ACCGTCGCCACACTCCGCGCCATCCTCAACTCCTCCTACCCCGAATCCAAACCCCAACTCAAATCCCCCAAACCCAACCGCACCCCACCCACCGACCCCGAAGACTAACCACCCCTCCCAACCAGCCCCCCTCAGAACAAGCAGCCGAAGGCTCTGGACTGCTGTCAGAATTACAGCTCTCCCTGCGCACGGAGTGCGCGTACGAGCCCCTTCTCCCCACAAGCCCCCTCTCCGAACCAGCCGGCATCAGCCACCGGTCTAACATCATCAGCACCCACCAGCCCCCAATCCCAAAGGGATTGCGTCCCAAAGCCCAAGGTTGGCCTGAGGCACGAAGGCCTACCTTGGGAACCCATCCCAAAATGCCCCCAACCCTATCAGGGTTGCGTCCCCACAAAATCTCCGAACAAGCCCCCCTCGACCCAACCGACCAGAAACCTCGAAGACGTTGCCCCCAGATCCCGTCCACCCCCCAAAGCCGAAGGCTTGACGGAAATTAGACCCCATGGCTGCGACCACCCCGCAATCACCACGCCAATGAAGCCGAAGGCTTAACAGAAATTAGCCGGCGGCGAAAGCCACCTGTCTAACATTATAATAAACCACCGCCTCGGCAGGGGCGGCAACCCTCTCTCCAACCGCCCCCATCGCAGCCCAAACTTCCACGCCCCCGCCATACCACCGGAGACAAGCTCAGTCCCCACCGTTTCGTCACCGCCAGCCCCGTCATCCGTCGCCGCTCCAATTCGAACTCCGCCATTTGATCAGCGAATACTCGAAGTCATCCATGAAGATTCCACAACCATGCCGCACCACTCGATATTTCATCAGGTACTCGATACAATTTGCTAGCGCAGACCTCTGCTGAGGATTGCAGGCCTCGTACAGACGGCGACTTCTCAACATGATCCCAACGAAAATTAACCCAGACCACTCAGATTCCCCGAAATCCTTGTCGCGCAAAATGAAGTCGACAACCTCCGGCATCATGACAAGCTGCTGTTCCAAAGGAAGTTCGCACAATTGAGGGTAACCACCACAAAAAAGGTCGCGCTGAGTCAATGTCAGTCGTTTCCCCTTCTTCCGGCCAGGTCGAAGCGCCAGCAGCGCCTTCCACGCCTTTTTGCGTGCCGACTCGGAACAGGCAAAACAGCCGCGAATTTCCACCGACACACGCTTTCGAGCTGCCAACTCTTCGGCCGATTGATAGAGTTTAATCATCACCAAAAGGATCCCTTCCTGTCTCCTCACTCGCGCGCAGAAGTCTTCTCGCTGCCGTGACGCACCCGGTGCCACAAGGTCCTGGAACGAATGCACTCGATCCGACTGTGCTCGCCGCGATCAATCTCCGTTGTCAGCCAGCTCATGCCGTCAATGTGGTCAATCTCGTCAATTCTGTCAATCCGGCTGTCCGCAGTCACCCAGACGATGACTGATTAGTCCACATCGCTCCACGCGGACAGGCCGCCGGCTTCACCCACCCACTCAAACACCCCTGCGGCGACGCAGCAGCGCCACCAACCCAACCAAACCCAACCCAGCCACCGTCGGCTCCGGCACCGCGGCCACTCCGGTCACATCTTCCCAGGTCGTCCCCACCCGGATCGCATCCAGCTCGCCATTCCCTGACCCGTTCAGCCACAACAGCAGATTCGAAGCCGCCATGCTCGAACTGAAGCTATCACTCAACGACCACGCGATCGTGTCCAGGTTGTTGTCGATCGTGCCGCCATCAAAATAAAGCTTCACATCCAGCGCATCCACCCCCGCCGAACGCGTCGTCAGTCGCCCCACCACCAGCGCCCGGCCATTCATGGTCCCCGCTGCCGTGTGTGCCCGCATCGCATAAGGCCCGTCATTGTTCCCCGCCAGGTTCTGATCCAGCGTCCCCCACGTCGTGTAGAGCGAATTCCTAGCCTGCGCCCCCGCAAGGTCCGTGTGGTTGTCCCAATGCCCGCCCACTCCGACAAATTCAGAGTTCGCTGCACTCCCCGACGCAAACCCGAACCCGCCCGCCACGTCCCCCGTATTGTTGATCCGCACGCTGAAATAAAGCGTCGAATCCACGCCGAAATCAATCACCGACGCCATCGGCCGCGTCGCCCAGATCCCCGTATTCCAATTCCCGCCGGCCCCCATCCACAACCCGCCAAGTCCCACCGTCTGCGGCGGCAGGCCCGGCAGCGGCTGCACATTGAAATTGCTAGCCGTCGAGATCGCCGTCCCTCCCGCGTTCTGCGCCCACGTCCCGCTCAACCCCACCGACGACCCGCTGTCTCCCTGCCCGTTGATGCTCACGTCCAGCCCCATCCCGTCGAACAACTCCTGCACAATCAGCGCCGCCTCCGACACAGGGGCCAGCACAACCATCGACACAGCACAAAGAACAGAAGTCAGTTTCATATAGGCAAAAAACAAAAGGGAGGGATCATCCCCCTACTACGCCCCCGCCTGCCTGTCAAACCGCGTCCCCCGCCCGCCTCAGCCCCACCAGTCCGCTGATCAACGCATACAGCATTTCCAGCTTTGGCACCGCCACCCCCGCCGCCGCTGCACGCCGAGCCGGCTCGCCCCAGATCGATTCCACCTCCACTTCCCGCCCTTCCACATAATCAATCATGCTGCTCGGCCGGTATGCCGCCATCGTCCGCGTCGCCGCCAGCTGATCCTCGATCAATCCCGCCGCCATCCGATACCCTAACCGCTCCGCCGCCCCGATCACCTCCCCCATCAACTCCCTCACCAATCGCTCCAGCGCAGGCTCCCCCAGAATCCGGCTCGTATCGATCCCCCCGCCTGCAATCGCCAGACCGTTGAACGGAATATTCCACACCAGCTTCCGCCAACGCACCGCCGCAATGCTCGACGCCACCCGGCACTCGATCCCCGCCGCCTCGCACAAACCCGCAAATCGCACCGCCTCCCCCGCACTCGCTTCCGTCAGGCTCCCCACCGCAATCGCCCCCTGCGCCGTGTGCTCAATCCGCCCCGCCGCCGTCCGGTTGATGCACGTGAAACACACGCCTCCCAGCACCCGCTCCGCTCCCCACCGCTCCGCCAGAAATTCCTCGTTCCCTAACCCATTCTGCAGCGTCACAATCCTCGTCCCCCCATGCAGCAGCGGCGGCAGCAACCGCTCAAGGTCCCCGTTCGCCGTCGTCTTCAGCGTCACCAGCACCACATCCGCCTCCCCCATCTCCTCCGTACTCCCGAACGCCTCCACCTCCGGAACCCGGAAATCCCCAAGGCAACTCCGCACGTCCAGCCCGTGGGCCCGCACATGCTCAAGATCACGCCGCATCAGAAACCGCACCCGGTTCCCATGCCGCGCCAGTCGCCCGCCATAATAACACCCCACGGCTCCAGACCCCACCACCGCAATCCGCCACGACGCCGGGTCTTCCGGCAATGTCTCAATCGCCATACCGATTCAGTGCATCATCACCCTCACTTCGGAGCCACATCATAGCAATACACCAGCTCCTGATCCCGCAGATAAAGCCGCCCGTCCACCACCACCGGATGCACCCAGATCCTCCCCTGCGGCTTCCGCTTCTCCGTCTGCGGCGACAACTTGAACCGTCCCTTCTCCTTCCATCCCGCCGTCGACGCCTCCACCAGCGCCACCGTCCCGTCACCCTCCGAAACACACACCAGATGCCCCGCCACATACGTGCAGCATCCTTTCCCAAGGCTCTTGTCCTGCCACACCGGCTCGCCAGTCAGAAAATCCTGACACGTCCAGCCGCCCTTGTCCGAGTGCCCGTAAAGCTTCCCGTCCACCAGAATCACCCCACCGTGGTGATTCACCATCTTGTTGCTCTCATACACCAACTCCGGCGTCGCCCCGCCCAGCTTGAACATCCGCGCCCCCACATCATACCCCGCCGTCACATACACGTGCCCATCATGATAAATCGGCGTCGGAATCACCGCCACCTTCCCCGGAAAATCCGCCTGCCACAGCACTCCACCCGTCTCCGCATCCGCCCCGAACACTTTCTTCCCGATCAACTGAATCACCTGACGCTTCCCTCCATGCTCCGCCAGAATCGGCGACGAATACTGCGTCTCATCCGTCAGATCCTTCGTCTGCCACACCACTTTCCCCGTCAGCTTGTCCAACGCCACCATCGTCCCCTTCCCGCTCCCAGGCGTGCAGATCACCCGCGGCCCGTCCACCAGCACCGACTCCGTAAATCCCCATCCCTGCAGCTTCCCGCCCAGATCCTTCACCAGATCCACCTGCCACACCACCTTCCCTTCCTTCCGCTCCAAACACGCCAGCACCCCGCTCCCGCTCAACCCGTAAACATGATCCCCATCCACCGTCGGCGTCATCCGCGGCCCGTTCCCCCATTGATTGTCATATACCCGCTTGTCGATCACCACCGCCCACTTCGTCTTCCCGCTCGCCGCATCCAGCGCCAGCACCTTCTCCTCACCCTCAAACGCCCCCATCGTATACAAGGTCCCGCCCACCACCGAAAACCCGGCATACCCCAACCCAGCCTCACGGCTCACCCACGTCTGCTTCGGCCCCGCTCCCGACCAATCCGTCAGGATCGCCTTGTCCGGTGAATGATCCACCCGACCCGGCCCGCGCCACTCCGACCAGTCCGCCGCAGCAGCAATCGATACACTCAACAGCAGCGGCAGCAGAAAGGCAGGGCGTTTCATAAACATAGTCGTGTTGCCACCAACTCTACCGCGCCCCGCCCCGCTGTCACGCGCTTCTCATCCGTCTCCGCGGAATCCCGCGCCACCCCTCCCTCCCCTCAAATCACCGTCACCACCCCATCCTTCACATCCACACACCGCTCCCGCAACGCCGTCCGCGTCTGCCGACTCAAGTACACCTTCACCTCCCCGATCACGAAAATCTCGTGCTCCCGGATCCCCACCAGCGGCCGCCACACCACACTCGCCCACGCCTGCCCAGCCCGCGCCCCCTCCACACACCGCACATAACTCAACTCCGCCACAAACCCGAAATTCGCCGCCCCCTCCCGGGCACGCCACTCCCCCAGCCAGTCCTTGAACCGGTCCGTCACAATCACCCCGCACCTCAACCGCTCGAGCATCCACCCACCCAGCCCAGCCCCGAACCCCGGGCAACCGCACTTCTCTCCCCCCCCGCGTTCAGCCATTGCGCTCCCTCCCGCACCCCCTTAGGACACCCGCTCACTTCACGGCCCCGCATCCCGCGCGGCCCCATTCCCTGCACCTACCCATCCTCATGCCCTTTCTCCTCTGGACGCTCGTCGGCGTCGCCCTCGGCTTCATCGTCGATTCGTTCTTCGAATGGACCCTCCATAAGTACGTCATGCACCGCCCCGTCGGCAGCTTCCGCTACGCCTTCAAAGCCCACGCCGTCGTCCACCACCAGACTTTCAAGGCCGACCACACCTATCACCTCCAGCACGAAAAAGACAAGGAAACCATCCCCATGGCATGGTGGAACGGCCCCGTCCTCATCCTCATCGGCTCCCTCCCCCTCGTCCTCGTCGCATGGATCAGCGGCCAATGGGCCATCGCCCTCGGCGGCGCCATCGCCACCGCCTCCTACTACGGCGTCTACGAATACATGCACTGGTGCATGCACCTCCCCAAACAGCGCCGCATCGAAAAAGGACGCCTCTTCCGCCTCCTCAACGGCCACCACATCCTCCACCACCGCTACATGCACAAAAACTTCAACGTGGTCCTCCCGCTCGCCGACCTCATCCTCGGCACGCTCATGCTCCGCGCCCGCACCCACTTCGCCCAGGTCACCGGCCCAGGCGTCCCCAACCTCCAGCCCATCCCCGCACCCGCCATCTCCCAAGGCTGATCCGCCCCAGCCTCACCTCAAATACCGCGCACACCGCGCCCGCAGCAATTCCACCAGCTCCGGGTCCATGTATTCGTAGTCATCACGAATCCCCAGCACCTCCACCCGCTTTCCCGCCAGCTCCCGCCCGAACTTCCGCTTCAGCCGCTCCCGGTGCACCGGCTCCATCACCAGAATCACATCTGCCCACCTCACCAGGTCCTCCGTCACCACCTCCTCCGCATCCGGACTCAACCCCGCCGACGCCACCTCCAACCCCGGCTCCCCTCCAAACACCGCCTCCGCCGTCGGACTCCTCAACCGGTTCCGCGAACACAAAAACAACAGACGCAGCGGTTCCTTCATCTCCTCCCCAGCTGCACCTACGCCGCTCCCCCATCAAGCCCGTTCCATGGGAGCTTCGACCAAGGCACAACGCAGCCCTGTCGAAAATGACCCGCCCGCGCCGCGAAGCACCAAGGTCAAGCCCCGCATTCCCGCGCCGCTTCCCCTTGCAGCTTCCCCCACCGCTCCCATCTCTCTCCTCGCCGCCTCCACAGACGGCTCCCCATGACTGAACACCTCTCGACCGGACCGATCCGCTTCCTGGGCCGCACCGCCCGCGAATCCCTCACCAGACAACGCGGCACCGTCTTCTGGTTCTACGGCCTCAGCGGCGCAGGCAAAAGCACCCTCGCCTCGGCCGTCGAAAAAGCCCTCCACGAAAAAGGCCACCTCACCACTCTCCTCGACGGCGACCTCCTCCGCACCGGCCTCAACCGCGGCCTCGGCTTCAGCGACGACGACCGCCGCGAAAACCTCCGCCGCGCCGCAGAAGTCGCCCGACTCTTCTGCCACACCGGCGTCATCACGCTCTGCTCCTTCATCACCCCCACCAAGGCCTTCCGCTCCCTCGCCCGCCAGATCGTCGGCGAAGACGACTTCCACGAAATCTTCGTCAAAGCCGACTTCGACACCTGCCGCGCCCGCGACGTCAAAGGCCTCTACGCCAAAGCCGAAGGCGGCTCCGTCAAACAATTCACCGGCCGCGACTCAGGCTTTGAAGAACCCGACCGCGCCGACTTCACCATCGACACCACCGCCTCCACAGAAGCCGCCTGCGTCGACCAGATCCTCGCATGGATGCTCCCCCTCATCGCCCCACAGTAACGCCCCCGACCACTCCTAACCCAACACCTTCCCCCAAGCCGAAGGCTTAACGGAAATTAGCCGGCGGCGTCAGCCACCGGTCTAACATTATAACAAACCACCGCCCCTGCCGGGGCGGCAACCCGCCCGCACCGCTCCACACCAGCCCCGTCCCGTAGGGACGACCGGTTAGTAGCCCCGGGTGGCGCGAAGCGATACCCGGGGTAACCACCCCAAACCCTCACAACCCCGTAGGGGTTGCCCCTCTCCAATCAAGCCAACCTAAGGCTCCGCACTTCAGTCAGAATCACCACCCTCCCCGCGCCCGGAGCGCGGCGGCAGACTCTCTCCCAACTCGCTATTCTCACTTCTCGCCCCTTCCCGCGTGCATCGCATCTCAACAAAACAAAGGAGCGGCCAGGGAAATGAATCTCGGCAACGGAAAAGGTCCGAAACACACTGGTCGCTGGCTTTAGCATCACACGCCTTCCCGGATCCGCCAACCGAAAACCTCAAATTCTCGAATCCAGCCCCTCGACCGCACCGCCGACCACCCACCCCACAAAAACCCCAACCTCTCCGGCCGCTTTACTCACGCGTCCAGCCGAAACCGCCAAACCGCCGAACTTTTAATGACCCTCGCGCAGTCTGAGCCGGCCCACAAGCGCTCACCACCCAATAGCCATTGTGAAACGGGCCGACTGACCGCCCTCCGAAAATTTGAAAACACCGCACCGGAAGCGCGAACAAATCGCCTGCACACTCATGGCAGCACCTCACAACCCGAGTGAATCATCCGGCATTCCCCTAAATCAAATCCCAATCCCGCAATCCGCTTGCCCGTCGACATCCCCACACGTATCGACCCACACTACTGACCAAGCGCACCGAGATCCCTTCGCAATTCTGGCATGCCCTTTCCAAAGCGCATCTTCACCAATATGCCCATAGCCAGACCCGGCGAGCCCGCGACCGGACCACAGACGTCACTATTCTCAAGTCGAGCAGTAGCGGAATAAGGAAACCTGTCACGCAATCCACCCATGCCAAAGTTCTACCGAGAAGCCATTATCGCCGCCCACCGCATCACGGCTCCTGAGCAAGGAACTCAGATCGGCTCGTTGGAAACTTGGTCTGAAGTAGCGCAGGCTTTGAATAGCCTCCCTCCCGCCGGCCGATGTCATGCCATTTATGCTGACTGGCTGCTCCAACTCCACGAACCAGGCGGCGACGTGCAAATTCAGATTCGCGATCTCCTGCTTGGACAGGGCGCATTAGCCGCGAATTATTTGGGTGAAATGGCTCAGAATGCCGACGACTCGGGGGCCACTTCTCTCCTGGTGGCTCTGGATGGAAATTGGCTTCTTGTCGCCAATAACGGTCGTCCTCTTTCCTCTTTGAATCTGCTCGGGCTGTGCCGCTTTTTCGTCCACTCAAATGGACAGGTCGTTGGATTGACACCCGAAACCATCGGTAGGTTCGGTATCGGTTTTAAATCATGCCACAGAGTCGCCGACGAGGTGTTTGTGTGGTCCGGGACACCACGAGAAGGATATGGATTCAGGCTACCAATTTGCCAGTCCGGTGGCGATGCCGCCACACCTGAACCAGAAACTCTTGCTCGCTTGCGAAACCAACTCGACAAAGCGGGAAAACCCCTACCAAATCTACGACCGTCTCAAGAACTCGGACATTGCACACCCGAAATCATCGACTCCCCTCGGGAAGTACTGCCTCCAGCCTTGGTCAAACGACTCGAACAATTCCAAACTCTGAACGGTGAAGAAGGCGTCTGGTTTGCCCTCAACTTGCACCAACGTGGTCGCCAAGAAGCGGAGACTCGCATCATGGAACAAGCTGACGCGCTCTATGAACTTTGCCCTCTCTTCTTGAAGCATCTGCGAACGGTGACACTACAGGACCGTACTCTGCGAATGACCCTCGGTGGCCCAATCGGGCAGAACACAGGCAGTACTGAAGCGCGTCGTGTCACGCTAGAGGTAACGAACTCCGACGGGATCCGAAGGAACGATCGTCTTTTGCTCCTGAGTTCGAACGAAGACCAAAAGTGGAACATGGCGCTTCCTGCCGATTCGGAGTTCAAAATCAAAAGGCCCGCCGCCGACCAGTTCTCACTCCGCAGCGGTGGCGGCTATGCATTCCTGCCATTACCATCGCTAATCTGGCCTTGGCACCTTCATTTTCACCTGAACGCTCCCACCAATTTGGCACGCTCAGACTGGAATCCCGCCGACGCGGCAAACACTCATGCACACGTTCGCGATGCCTCAGCCCAACTGGCGGGCTGGGTCAGCAACAACGCTGCCCTATGGCATTCAACATGGCAGCCAGCGGACATTCTGACTCGAGACCCGTCTGCAATTGCGCCGGATTCCAGCGCACGGGTCTTCGCAGATTCATACCAGAACTCTCTCCGAGCCACAGAATCCCTGCGGACTCTCTGGGGAACCTTCACTTCACCTACCGTCGCCGTGGGATTGAGACTGGAACCAGGACCCCGCGTCACGGACGCTTGGGCCGCCATTGCGGAGTGTGTTCCCGCCAATGTCCAGCAGCAATACCCGCTCGTTCTCTTGCAAGGCGGGGCTGATCATCTTGATCTTGATGTCCTCACGACAGAAAAAGCAGGAAAGATCTTCACCGAACTGAGGACCTCCATTCACGATTCTGCATTCTGGCGATCCTATGTTCAAGCAGTGTTGGGAACTGATCCATCTCCTTCTGGTGGGTTCTCAAGAAGCAAAATGATCGAGGATGCGTTCACACTTGTACCATTGGATCGACCAGCCAATGCTGCCATTACGATAGCGACAGCGTCGACAAGCCGATTCTCTGTTCGTTTAACGGATGAGTGGCATGAGTTCTTTAGACTGAGTGCCAACTGGCTTGGGCCGAACTGGACGCTCGCGAGTCAGACGGTATTCGGCGTCCCCGTCTCGCACATGTTGAAATCCTTGTCCACCGCCGCCGCCACACCGACTGGCTGGGATGAGGTATCCAAAATGACGGAATCCGATTTTCGCAACGCCGGTGATGCTTTCTGGTCAGCAGCGCGCCCCGCCTGCCCACCCGCCTTGCAAGATTCAGTAATCCGCGCCATTTGGGTTGAAAGCGGGCCCTCATGGGTTCCCCTTACCGAAATCTGGCTTGGCGGCGAACCTATCGCCATGATGAAAGGCATTGTTCGCCCCCTTGAGCGCAAACAGGGAGAATTGAACGATCAACGCCGCAAGCGTATAGTCGAGGCCATCGAGAGGTGGGGGCTCAATCCGGACTACGACAACATCATCGAGGAGCGTGTTGAAGAGAATAGCGAGTCTGAGTTCTATCGTCGATTGAAGGAAGACCACCCAGCAAACCCGCACAGACTAAGAATGCTTGTGCTGGCACCAAACTGGAACCCCTCGAGGCTTCCCGCTGCTTGGCGCGAACAAGTTACAGTGGCAGTCAAACAAGCAGTAAATCGACTATTCGAAGACTCAGGTTGCAGTACATGGCGCGGAAGAACTCTGCTGGTTGGTGGAGGAGCAATATCAAAAATTATGTCAAGGCTGCCGGATTATGTTGAGGCCCCAGTTTGGCTTGAGCCAGACGCCATTCGATGGATTGAAGATCAGGGCATCCTCCGGCAGCTAAATCTGTCCCACGAGGACTTGCACGCTTTCACCAAAGATCAGAAGGCGGACATCGGAAAGGAACTCCTCGCTGGATATCGCCATTGGACAAAACCGCCGTTTGAAAGTGATCATGTCACGGCAATGCATGAGGTGTTTCTCGATGCCACCGGCAATTGGACTGTTGGGTATCCCGGGAGCACGGATAAACGTTTGAATGAGCATTTGGCATGGATTGAGCCCATCACTCCCGAAGACGCCACCGATTGTGTCGACTGTATATTGGCAGGCTCCGCGCGGCGCGAATTGGATGGGGGCACATTCCTGCCAGAGGCCCTTGCTGCATTCCCAGAGCTTCAAAACAAATGTGTACGGATCCAGGATCTCACCCATGAGGCAATCTGTCCCGAAGAGGATGATGCGATCTTATTGATCGATGGTGAACTTCCGGATTCCATAGCCCAAAACCGCTGGTTCCAGCGACTCCGTCAACTGCTCCCCAACGCAAAAGTCGTTTCATTGCCCGGCAACCAACGACTCAAATGGCGACGCGGACCCATCGAACTGAGAATACCGAGAGCAGAGTTTGGTCTTTGCAAACTGGGAGAATCCGACGCTATCTTTGTCTCGGATACGCATCGGGTTATATCACTTGATTCTGGCGCTCGTTACTTGCGGGTTCTGACAGCGTACAGTCTCATCGCACCTGATGACCGGGTCATTGCGAGCGCTGTCAATACCCCCCGACGACTCGGCAAGATCTACAAGGAACATCGGAACAAAATCAAAGCCCGCTTAGTTCAGTGCCACGCAACCGAGATGGGCTACCTCGCAGAGCACGTCATGCGGGAGCTTCTACAAAACGCCGAAAGCGCCTACGCCAGCCGACAACCCGCGCTTCTTCCCGCAGTCCGTCAGTTTGAGATCTCAGCAAAGGAAGCAGCGCATGGGGCCGATTGGGAATTCGAGATTAGCCACTCAGGTAGAGCCTTCAACGAGACGGATTGTGATAACAAAGATAGAACCGATGACATCTCTCGGTTATGCTCGTTCGGATCGCCCAATAATCGAACAGATGACGAAGTCGGCAGATTCAATCGCGGATTCAAAGCGGTGTTCCAGGTAACCGATGAAGTTCACGTAGCCAGCGGGGGATACGACTTCACAGTTGAGGACATGGTGCTGCTGAATCCACCTGTTCCGGAACCTGATGAAAACGCCATGGACAAATCCACCCGTTTTACTTTCAAGGTGGAGGCGGCCAAAAAGGCAACCCTTCTGCGTGACGACAAGCAAGGCGTGCCCAGACCTTTCGAAGCCGTTGAGTTAGTCTTTCTTCAATTTGTTGACTCGGTGATCGTCAAGCTCGACGATCACTTGGTGAGTAAACTGGAATTGAAGCGCGAAGAGAGTAACGCTGAATGGAAGATTCTCATTATTCGTGAATCGACGGATCTTCACCATGCGAAGAAATTCCTCGTCTGTCAGCAGCGTGACACCGAGAGGCAACGCATAGCAGTTGCGATCATGATGGGTGCCGATGGCCTGCCGATAAGAATCCCAGATAGTCAACGTTTTTTATATCGGACGTTTCCTCTGCAACAATCGTCTGGCTGGTTTCCGTTCCTGATGAACGCCGACTTCATCACTGAAAGTGGCCGCGCAGGCCTGCTACCACGCCCAGAGAACGATTCTCTTATCTTCAAAGCACTTGAAATGAGTCTCGCATTGGTCCGGTCGCGCATCACCGAAACGAGTGGCTGCATTCCTAGTTGGGTGTCGTGGGTGAACTCCCTTGGACGCAGCAAATTGAAGGAAGGGGCTTCGACGGTTTCAACTCGGCGAAGTGTGTTTGATTCCGCACTGCACAGCTTTGACACTTGGCTCTTTGATCATCTGCCTGATGGCGAACGACTTCGGCCTGCCAGTGAGTTCACTTTTCCGTCGCGCCTGATGCGGGAGGTCGAGAAGGATGGCCGCTTCTCAGATGTTCTCCGAATCGACACTACCCGATGGATTAATTGTGAAGTGGCTGAAGCATTGCAGCCTTTCGGGGCCATCTATGGAAGGACCCTTCAATTGCGGGAGCAAGTTGCCCTGTTGCTTCAAATAGGTCACGATAAACAAGATCTTCGTCGGATAATTGAAGAACTGAAGAGGGAGGAATTCGCAAAGAACGCGGCCCCGTATGAGATTGAGTCAGCCTCGGGTCTTCTCGCTCAGATGCAGGTCGTTGAATACGAGAGTATCCTGAATCTGTTTCAGCCTGATTTCGGTGATGATGCTGATGACGATGACATCGTTCAAAACCTTGATGCTTCTGACATATACGCCGAATGGAGCGAACGCGAAGCGTTGAGCCAATTTACCCTCGCAGGCTGGATGGGACGCTTGGTTTTTTCTGATGCTGGCAACGCCTGCGATCAAGATCAGGCAAAATTGCTGCGCATGACCCATCTGACCGACAGTAAGGAAGCATGGTATCGCCTCTTCTGCTTAGGCAGTCTGCTTGGTGTGCGGGCACGGCCGCAGACTGTGCGCAATTTTTGGGAAGGAAACTTAGCTTCACGCAGCGTGTTTCATGAGTCGGGTGGAGGCAAACAACTCTCAAACATACTGGATGAGATTTCACATAAGCCGTTTCGAGATCTGGATGCCACTGGAGAGAATGCGGAGCTCTGGCGACGTGTTTTTTATGATTTCCAGAAGATCAGACTGTTTATTTTCGAAGATGACTTGGCAGGCGCCCTCCGGGAGCACCTTCAGCATGTCCAAGAATGGGATGGTGTGATTAATTTCCTGAAGAGTGGCTTTCTCAAAGGCGAGAGCCGCTGGACATGCGCGGTGGGCCAGAGCATGACGGCTCCTTTGTTCTGGATTATACGCGAACTCCGGCGAATCAACTTTATTGAACACGACACGTTTGATGCTTCTTGCCACTATATGAACGGCCCTGCTCGGCGAGTTGCCGCACAACTTGGCTGGATCACTCCCGCCCAATGTCGTGCATGCAATTTTGAAGATTTACTTAAGCTGAGTCGGATTTGCCATGATAAGACTCAGGAGTTTCGGCGCTTTTTCGACTTGCCTCTTCAATTGTATGCTTTCCGAAATGCCGACTGACTTGTCGATTCTCTGATGCCGACGGAATCAATCTCTCCATTTTCCATTTCTTCAGCCAATGCCCATCCACCCCAACGACCGCGTCCATGACCCCGAGCACCCCGAGTACGGCTACGGGATCGTGCGGCTCATTGATGAAAGTGTGCTCAGCGATGAGCGGATCTGTCAGGTCGCGTTTGAATGGGTCCCGGGGCTTCTGGCCGTCGCGGAGGAGGCTCTTGAGGCTGTTCCCAAACTCGAATCCGGGCGGGTCGTTCAGACAGACGAATGGGGTGGGTTGGAGGAACTGCAACGAAGGCTCGGCTCGGCGCTCGTGATGGCGGAGAACAGTCAGTCGGCGGCGTTCATTCGCTCCTTCACCATGCCGTTGCCTCATCAAGCCTTCCTCTTGGAAAAGGTGCTGGCGCATCGGCGTTTCGGACATGTGATCGCGGATGATGTCGGCATGGGGAAAACCATTGAGGCGGGCCTGATCATCGCCAGCCTGCGTCAGCGTGATCCGCAGTGCCGTGTGTTGGTGCTTTGCCCAGCTGGCGTGGTGCTGCAATGGCAGGATGAGATGGAGGAGCACTTTGGTTTGGCCTTCAGCATCGCAGCGCGTGATTTCAGCGCAGACCGGTCGGCGAACTGGAGTTCTCATGCGCTCGTGTTGGCCTCGCTTGATACCCTGAAGCAGGAGCGGCTGCGGGATACCCTGAAGGGCGCTCCGCCGTTCGATCTGGTGGTTTGTGACGAAGCCCACCGGCTCACCGCACGGCGGGACTTTCTGAGCAATGATCTCTACCGCACGCAGAACTACCGATTCATCGAGTGGCTGGTGCAGGAGCGGGTGGTCAACTGGGAGATGAGCGGCGATGGCAGCCCGCGCTCCCCAAGATTGGTTCTCATGACCGCCACTCCTCATCAGGGGGATGATCTTCGTTTTGCCTACTTGCTGCAGCTTGCCCGTCCTGATATGGTCGATGCTGAGGTAGCCGCGCAGCCCGGCGGCATGCTTAAGGACACCACCGCGCTGGAGGAATGCCTGACAAGGACTGCCAAAAAGCGGGCGGTTGATTGGGTGGGCAAGCCGATTTTTTTGGGTCACGAGACCATGACTCTCGACGTGTCACTCACGGTGAATGAGAAGGAAGCATTGCGGCGACTCACTCGTTACGTCCAGACCGAGATGGTCTTCAAGGAATCAAGGAGTGAAGCCCTTGTGCGGGCTCTGGCGATGCACACGTTTCAAAAAATCGCAGCGAGTAGTCTGGCCGCCCTCAAATCGGCACTGGCTTCTCGCCTGCGCAAAGCAGGCGGTGGCGGCCGCAGCGTCGTTTCGACTGAGGAAGCGGAATCCATGGCGGAAGACCTGGATTTTCTCGGCGGCGATCTGGAGCGCAGCGCACTTGAAGACGTCCTCCGATCAGTTTCTCTCGTCGAGGCGGACAGTAAGTGGCAGACCTTTCAGAAGCTGATCCATCCGTCAGGGGGCTTTCGGGATAAGGGGGATCGGATCCTCATTTTCACTCAGTACCGGGTCACTCAAAGCTGGCTGTCAGAACAACTGGCTGCTGCTGGTGAAAAGGTGATGCAGATTCATGGCGGCATGAACCTTGATGAGCGCAAGGCACAGCGTATCGCGTTCGAGAACGACGGGACCATTCTGATTTCTACCGAAGCAGGGAGCGAGGGTGCCAACCTCCACCGCCAGTGTCATCTCATGGTGAATTATGACCTGCCATGGAACCCCATGCGGCTTCTCCAGAGAATTGGGCGTCTGGACCGCTATGGCCAGGCCCATAAAGTCAAAGTCGCCAACCTGAAAGCTCCCGAAAGCTGGGACGCGATGATCTCTCAGAAGATTGAGGCCAAGCTCGTGGCCGTACAGGCCAGCATGGGTCTGGTCGCCGACGAAGACTACCGGACCATGATTCTCGGAGGCATCCACGAAGCCATCAACATCCCGGATTTGATGAAGGCCAGCGCATGGGACACCAGCGACAAAGTGCTCGATGGTGCCGTCGATGCAGCGGTTCAGGAGATCCTCAGCCGGAAGTCGTCACTCGATAGCCTTTTCCGGGAGTCGCTGGGCATGCCGGATAACTATGGCCAAGGCTCACCGTCTCTCAACGCGGAGGCGTTCCGCCAGGCATTCACTTGGGCAGCAGCCGGTCACGGCATCGTACTGCGGGAAACACGGACCTCGGAGAACAAGTTTCTCAAAGGCGTATATCACTTCACCCTGCCCGACGCCTTCCGCGGAGGATTGCGTCCGAGCCGGGAGTGCTACCTCGTTTTTGACCGCGACCAGTTCGCCGAAGTCCGTAACACAAGTCTCGGGCGGGTGCGCGGGCAGGAAATCAGACCCGCACTGGCTGGCTTTGGTGACACCGTAACCGACTGGTTCTTCAAGAGTGCCCTGCAGTCCACCGGCGGGAGCTCATGCTACCACACGAAACGCCCCGAAGGCACAGATGATTCCGAGGCGTGGTGGATTGCATATGCCGCTCGCTGGAAGGGACGCGGTTCATGGGCAGGACCTGATGCCATCCTCAACTGCGCCCTCGATCGAGACGGCAAGGTCCTGCGAGTCATCGATCCAGCCGAGGCGATTCGATTCTTGCAGACCCTGCAACTGGGGGATGGTTCCCTCCCACACCGCAACATTCCAGATCTGGGACCGTCACAAGAGACGTGCCGCAACTCTCTTCTAGATATGCTGGACCCGAAAACGCAGGGCAAGTTCTTGAGCCTGCACTGCATTGGTTTGGTGGCGTTTGATTGAATCTCGTGAAACTGTCGCTTAACGACCACGCTATCTGCTTCAAGTTGTTGTCGCTCGTGCCGCCGCTTCGAATTGGCGCTTCCCATCCAACCCTTCGCGTCTTCGCGTGAGCCCCCTCTCCGACCAAGCCCCTCAAATCTCCAGCACCTTCCTCAGCTCCGCCGCCAGCCGGTGAAACTCCGCACTCACCGCATTCACCCCCGTCGGCATCAGCGCCACCGGCATCCCGCTGTCCCCGCCCTCGCGAGTCGGCACATCAATCGGAATCTGCGCCAGCAGCGGCACCCCTAACCGCTTTGCTTCCTTCGCGCCGCCGCCACTCCCGAAAATGTCATACCGCACCCCGTCCGACGGACACAGAAAATAACTCATGTTCTCCACAATCCCCAGCACCGGGATGTTCACCTTCGCAAACATCGACGCCGCCTTCCGCGCATCAATCAGCGCCACCTCCTGCGGCGTCGTCACAATCACCGCCCCGTCCAGCGCCACCGTCTGCGAAATCGTCAGCTGAATATCCCCTGTCCCCGGCG
>CANHUG010000041.1 GCA_947462995.1 Verrucomicrobiales bacterium
CGAGTTTGAAGCCGTTGGCGAGGATGGCCATCTGGTCACCGAAGCGCCAGAAGAGGGCGTCGTGGGGTGGGGTGGTGGTGGTGCCGGAGAAGTGAGGGAGGAGATTGGTGCCTTCGAGATTCCATGCGGGGTCCGGGGAGATGCCGGCGGCGGCGAGGGCGGTGGTGTGGAGGTCGGTCTGGACGACGGGATGGGTGAAGACGCCTGGTTTGAGGCGGCTGGGCCATGTGACGACGAAGGGGACGCGGATGCCGCCTTCGAGCGTGGTGCGTTTGCTGCCGCGGAGCGGGGAGTTGCTAGAGCCGTTGATGGTGACGCCGCGCATGACGGGTCCGCCGTTGTCGCTGAAGAAGGCGATGAGGGTGTTGTCGGCCTGGCCGGTGGCGGTGAGGGTGGTGCGGAGACGGCCGACGGCGGCGTCCATGGAGGAGAGCATGGCGGCGTAGGTGCGGCGTTGCGGGTCGGTGATGGTGGCGAAGCTGGCGAGGTCTTCGGGGGTTGCTTCGAGGGGAGTGTGGACGGCGTTGAAGGCGAGGCAGAGGAACCATGGGTTGGGGGCGTGGCGGCTGATGAAGCTGCAGGCTTCGCGGCCGAAGGCGGTGGTGGAATAGTCGATGGACTGGATGGGTTCGGTGCCGCGCTGGAAGCCGGAGGGGTTTGTGTAGCTGTGGGCGCCGCCGAGGAAGCCGAAGAATTCGTCGAAGCCGCGCTGGAGCGGGTGGTGGTCGGGGGAGGCACCGAGGTGCCATTTGCCGACGAGGCCGGTGTGGTAGCCTGCGGATTTGAGGCGGTTGGCAAGGGTAGATTCGGTGAGGGGGAGGCCTGCGGCGGGGCCTGAGGGATTGAATTCGTGGCCGAATCTGGTCTGGGCGCGACCGGTGAGGAGGGCGGCGCGGGTAGGGGAGCAGTAGGGCCCGGTGACATAGCCGCTGGTGCAGCGGATGCCGTCGCGGGCGAGGGAGTCGAGATTGGGTGTGGGGATGTCGCGGCAGCCGTGGAAGCCGACGTCGGCGTAGCCCATGTCGTCGGCGATGATGATGAGGATGTTAGGTTTGCCGGCGGTGGCGGCGTGGGACGTGTGCAGGGAGAGGAGGACTGAAGCGAGGGAGAGGAGGGCGGTGAATGATTTCATGGGGGCATGATGGGAGTCGGGAAGGCGGGTGGCGAGTCCGCATTGGCGCAGGGATGAGGAGGGCATGGAGACGGAGGATTGCGTTGTGGCGGAAATCCGGTAGAAGGGCGTGGAGATGAACCGACGGCAGTTTGTGAGAGCGACGATGCTGGAGGCGATCGCTGCGTCTGCCTGGGGGGAGGCGAAGCGGGTGCCGCGGATCCTGCTGCGGTCGTCGTGGCAGACGGTGAACATCGGTGACATTGCGCACACGCCGGGGGTGCTGGCGGTATTGGAGAAGCATTTGCCCGAGGCGGAGGTGAGGTTGTGGCCGAGCAGTGTGGGCAATGGGGTTAGGGAGATGCTGCGGGCGCGGTTTCCGAGGGTTGAGATTGTGGAGGGCGAGGAGGAGTTGAGGCGTGCGTTTGAGGAGAGTGATTTTCTGCTGCACGGGTCGGGGCCGTCGCTGGTCGCGGAGCGGGATGTGGTGCGGTGGCGGGAGGAGACGGGGAAGCCTTATGGGGTGTTCGGGATCACGTTCGGGGCGACGCCGCCGACGGGGGTGGAGCGTGCTGCGGAGGACGTGGTGGCGCTGACGATCGGAGTGCTGAGCGGGGCGCGGTTTGTGTATTTCCGGGATTCGGTGTCGCTGGCGGTGGCGAAGGAGCGGGGATGTGCTAGTCCGGTGATGGAGTTCGGGCCGGACGGGGCGTTTGCGGCGGATGTGAGGGATGAGGGGAGGGCGGAGGCGTTCATGAAGGCGAATGGGCTAGAGGAGGGGAAGTTTGTGTGCTGCATTGCGCGGCTGCGTTATACTCCGTACTGGACGATTCCGGCGAAGCGGGTGGGGCGTGATGAGCGGAAGCATGCACGCAACGAGGCGATGAAGGAGCATGACTGCCGGCCGTTGCGGGAGGCGATCATGGCGGTAGTGAAGCAGACGGATTTGAAGGTGCTGCTGTGTCCGGAGGACGAGACGCAGATGGCGGTGAACAAGGAGATGATCTATGATCGGCTGCCGGAGGAGGTGAGGGGGCGCTGTGTGTGGCGTGAGGATTACTGGCTGACGGGGGAGGCGGTGAGCACGTACCGGCGGAGTGCGGGGTTGTTCGGGCACGAGATGCATTCGCCGATTCTGTGCATCGGGAATGGGGTGCCGGCGGTGGTGTGCCGGTGGGCGGAGCAGACGAGCAAAGGGATGATGTGGCGCGACATCGGGCTGGGGGAGTGGCTGTTTGATTTCGACCGGGAGGAGGAATTGGAGCGGTTGCCGGGGGTGGTGCTGGAGATGGTTAGGGCGCCGGGGGCGGCTCGGGAGCGGGCGGCGAAGGCGCGGGAACTGGTGATGGTCCGGCAGCGCGAGATGGCGGGCGTGCTGAGACAGCAACTGCCGCGATCATGAGAGTGGCGAGGGGATTTCCGGGGCTGACGTTGGCGGTGCTGCGGGAGGGGCCGGTGGAGGGTGAAGGGGACGGGTTGCGGAAGTGAGGAGGAGGATGCATGCGGAGAGTTGAGATGATGCGTTTCATTCAATTCATTGCTGTGGCGGTGGCCGCGATTTCGCTGCGGGCTGAAGAGCCGGTGCTGCCGGCTGAGGCGGTGGCGTTGCTGGCGTGAGTGCCGATGCAGCCGACGCGACCGGGACCGGAGGAGGGACGGATCACGGAGACCGATGCCGGGTTTCTGCTGGAGTCGCCGGGGAAGCTGGAGAAGATGGGAGAGCTGTCACTGGAAGCCGACGGCGGCAATGTTCAAGGCTGACTGGACGGAGCGCCCGGCGGTCAAGGTGTGGCGCGATCTTGTGAAGACGAAGTGGTGGACAAGGGAGGAGCTGAGGAGTGGTGCGGATGGCAAGGTGGTGACGCCGGGGTACTTCGGGTGGTATGACATCACGGTGGAGCGGGACGGGAAGACGAAGACGGTGGAGGCGAAGCACGCGGCGGACGGCAGTGCGGTGATGGTGACGATGCCGTGATTGTCAGGAGGTGGGGGTGGGGTGGTTGGCGTGCTTCACGGAGACTCGTGTTCCGGGGCCAGACGCGGGCGTTGAGGGGGAGCTTGACAGCGGTGCGGTGTGCGCCGAAAGTGGAGCACAATGAGAACGGCGACGGTACGAGATTTAAGAAACCGGTATACCAGCCTCCTGAGTTGGATCGGGGCTGGGGAAGAGATCGTCATCACGCAAAGGGGAAAAGTTATTGCCAGGCTCATCCCTGAGCAGGGTCAGCGCATGCAAGAAGTGGATTGGTCGCAAAGCGCGGCAGTGAACCGGGACCGGAGCGGTTCGACGGTGCTGTCAGCCGAGGAATCGCTGGAGATCATCCATGAAGCGTCTGGAAGATGGTGACGTGCGCTGACACCAGTTTTCTTTTTTCGCTTTATGGTAACGATGCGCACACGCCCCGTGCGGTTGCATGGACGAAGTCGCAGCGGAGTGCGTTGACACTGACATCACTGAGCGAGTTCGGGTTGGGCAATGCCCTCCGCTTTGCGGAATTCAGGAAAGGATTGGCACCGGGCGAGGCGGCTATGTTCTGGGCAGAGTTTGAGGCCGACCGGGCGAGCGGCAGGCTCCGGATTCAGGTGTGCAATCTTGCGGATGTGGTGGATGAAGCGAAAAGAATTTCCGCGACGCATACGCTAACGGGAGGGCATCGCGCCTTTGATGTTCTCCATGTCGCCGCGGCACTGGTGGTGAAGGCCCGGCAGTTCCTCACCTTTGACGGGAATCAGAGGAAGCTAGCCGAGGCGGAAGGGCTGGTAGTGCCGGTGTGATGGGAGCGTCGAGGCGGGCAAAAGAAAGCCGGCAGCTGCGGGGCAGCTGCCGGCTTTGGTGAGTGTGTTGAGGGGAGGGCCTGAGTGTGTCAGGCGATGAAGTCGTTGAGGATGTTTTCGATCATTTCCTGACGACCGCTGGCGACCATGGGTTGTTTTTTGAGGCCGAGGACGTGGGCTTCGAGTTCATCGAAGGAGGTTTTGCGTTTGTCGATTTTTTTGCCGATGCCGGAGTCGAAGGAGCTGTAGCGAGCTTTGACGAAGTCTTCGATGGCGCCGCTTTCGAGGAGGCGGTGGGCGATTTTGAGGCCGCGAGCGAAGGCGTCCATGCCGCCGATGTGGGCGTGGAAGAGGTCTTCTGGTTCGAAGCTTTCGCGGCGGACCTTGGCGTCGAAGTTGAGGCCGCCGGTTTTGAAGCCGCCCATTTTGAGGACCTGGACCATGATGTGGGTGGTCATGTAGATATTGACGGGGAACTGGTCGGTGTCCCAGCCGATGAGTTCGTCACCGGCATTGGCGTCGATGCTGCCGAGGGCATTGGCGGCGGCGGAGACGGCGAGTTCGTGCTGGACGGTGTGTCCGGCGAGGGTGGCGTGATTGGTTTCGATGTTGAGCTGGAAGTGCTCGAGGAGCCCGTATTCGCGAAGGAAGTTGAGGCAGGCGGCGGCGTCGCTGTCGTACTGGTGGGTGGACGGCTCGCGGGGTTTTGGTTCGATGTAGAACTGGCCTTTGAAGCCGATCTTCTTTTTGTAGTCGACGGCCATGTGGAGGAGGGTGGCGAGGTGCTCGACTTCCCGCTTCATGTCGGTATTGAGGAGGGTGGCGTAGCCTTCGCGGCCGCCCCAGAACGTGTAGCCTGTGCCGCCGAGGCGTTTGGTGACGTCCATGGCTTTTTTGACCTGAGCGGCGGCGTAGGCGAAGACGTCGGCGTTAGGGGAGGTGGCAGCGCCCTGGCAGTAGCGTGGGTGGGCGAAGAGACAGGCGGTGCCCCAGAGGAGCTTGATGCCGGTTTGTTTCTGGAGTTTGGCGAGGTGGTCGGCGACGGCGTCGAGAGCGGCATTGCTTTCGGCGAGGGTCGGCATTTCGGGGGCGACGTCGCGGTCGTGGAAGCAGTAGAATTCGACGCCGAGTTTGCCCATGAATTCGAAGCAGGCGTCGGCGACGCGTTTGGCGTTTTCGACCGAGCGGCTGCCGTCGTCCCATGGGCGGATGGCGGTGCCTGCGCCGAAGGGATCGGCGAGGGTGTTTTTCATGGCGTGCCAGTAGGCCACTGCGAAGCGCAGGTGTTCCTTCATGGTCTTCTTGCCGACTTTTTCGTCGGCATTGTAGTGGCGGAAGGCGAGGGCGTTTTTGGATTTGGGGCCTTCGAACGCGATCTTGCCGATATTCGGGAAATGTTCCTGACTCATAGGGAGGTGGAGTGTGGTTGCGGGGAGGGGAGGCGGCAAGCCCCGAATTTGCGCAGAAACTTAGAGGAATCCTGTTTGGGCTGGGGATTTGAGATTTGAGATTTGAGATTTGAGATGGGCTTGTTCAGAGGCGGCGGGCTTTGGACCAGAGAGTGAAGGTGAGGTGGAGGGAGAGGGAGCGGAGGGCGAAGGCGGTAGCGAGGAGGGCGGCGAGGTGGAGGATGAAGCGGGCGGGATGGAAGTTTTGGGAGAGCTTTGTCGCCAGTGCAGCCCGCCTTACAGATGGCATCTTCTGATTCTGTGGGGAGGAAGGAAGATTCAGCCGCTCTGTGGTGGGGGACAGAAACGGGTCTTTTTCCCGATTCCTGTGTTGCTCGTCGGTTGCGAATCCTGATTCGCGCCCTCCTTGCGCCTTGGACTCGGAAAAAATCCCTCGTTCATGAGACACCATCTGTAAGGCGGACCACACCAGGGGAGCGACGGCGGTGGTGAGGGCGAAGATGGCGAAGAGGAGGGCGGCGAGGTTGGCGGTGAGGGTGGGGAGACGGGAGAACCAGCGGGATGGTGGGGTGAGGGAGGCGGGAGGGGTGAGGGATTTGGAGAATCGGGCTGGGGCGGTGAACCAGAGGAAGGCGGGTTTAGCGGCGGGGATGAGTGCGGTGGTGAGGGCGCAGCGCCATGATGCGGGGATGTACCATGCGCTGCGGGCGGCGGCCCATGGCCACCATGCGGTGAGGAGGGAAACGGCGAGGGAGAAGGCGAGGGCGGCGGCGGCGATTTTGAGGGCGAGGAGGAGACCGCGGGTGGCGGCGGTGACGGTGGCGCGGGAGAAGGAGAGCCATGCGGGGCGCGGGGAGAGCGGCAGCCATTGCTGGGGCTGAGGGGCGAGCCACTGGTGACGGAGGTGCCGGTGGAGCGTGGCGGCGGGCATGAATTCCCAGAGGTGGATGCCGAGCCAGAGCCATGCGATGAATTCGGCGGCGGGGTGACCGACGAGGAAGAAGAGGGCGACGGGGATGCAGATCCAGCGTGCGGTTTTGCGGTCGAAGGAAAAGGGGGCGGGGTCGGGGGATGTTAGGTGTGAGGCGTCGTGGCAGAGGTAGAGGTCGGGCGAATGGGGAGTGAGATTAGCGATGAGGGAGCGGAGTCGAGCGGCGATGAGCGCCGGGGGTTGGGCGACGGGGAGGGGATCTGGGGAGGGATCGGTGTCGGGTGCGGAGGCGGCGGGGACGTCATCGGAATCCTCGTCGTCCCACCATTCGTCTTCGGGGTCGTCGCCGGACCAGAGGGAGTCGTTCCAGCCGGAGATGGCGGGAGGCGTGCGGAGAGTGGTGATGAGTTTGCGGAGGGTGGGGAGGGAAGCGGCGGCGAGGAGGGTGGTCGTTAGGAAGGACCAGAGGGGAGGGTGTTGCGGGTGGGCGGGCCATGAGAGGAAGCCGGCGGCTGGGATGGTGTGGTGGAGGAAGTTGCCGAGGGGGACGATCCAGCGGCGGCCGCCAGGGGAGTCGATGAAGAGGGGGGTGAGGACCATGCCGATGGTGGCGACGGTGGCGGCGGCGGCGAGTGCGGCGGTGAGACGCATGGGGAGGCGGCGGCCGATG
Organism: Verrucomicrobiales bacterium; assembly: GCA_947462995.1. Lineage (GTDB taxonomy): Bacteria > Verrucomicrobiota > Verrucomicrobiia > Verrucomicrobiales > V1-33 > V1-33. The sequence continues at coordinate 6,897 of CANHUG010000041.1, forward strand.
CGGAGGATCCAAGGGCGGAGGTAGGGGAGAGCGGCGGCGAGGAAGGTGAGGTGGAGCCAGAGGCCGGCGGCGGCGGGGAGGAAGAGCCGCCAGTTCCATGAAGCGTGGCGGTGGGGAGCGAAGGGGCCGTAGATGGCGGTGAGGCCGAGGGCGGCGACGGCGGCGAGGGCGAGAGTCCTAACGGTATTGCGGCGGATGAAGGAGAGGGCGCGCTGGGCGAGGAATTCCGGGGCGACGGGTGCCATGAGGAGGGCGTCGGGGAATTGGGGGAGATCGCGGAGGTTGTTGGTGATGGTGCTGGCGAGGGCGAGGGAGGAGAGCGTCCAGAGCCATGCGGAGAGGCCGGTGCAGGCGAGGAAGTCGGCGTGTTTTCCGACGATGATTGGGCCGGCGAAGAGGGAGGCGAGGACGACGACGATGGAGACGATGGTGTAGAGTGCGCCGAAGGAGAGCGGAGTGCGGGGCGGGCGGCGGTGGGGTCGGGCGGCGGTGCGGAGACGCGCGGCGAGGTCGGCTGGCCAGAGGGCCTTCATGGGGTGCCGGCTGCGAGGATGAGGGATTCGAGGCGGCGAGGGTCGCGTGCGAAGTCGCGGTCGGGGTCGAGGATCTGGACCGAGTGTTGGCCGACGAGGGCGACGGCGTCGGCGAAGGAGGCGGCGAGTTCGGGGATTTGGGTGGTGTAGAGGACCGAGCGGCCGCGGGCGGCGGCGGCGGCGGCTTCGCGGCGGAAGACGGAGAGACCGCGGGTGTCCATGCCTGAGGCGAAGGGTTCGTCGAGGAGCCAGAGGTCTGGATCGACGGCGAGGAGAGCGAGGAGGGAGGCTTTCCAGCGCTGGCCGCGGGAGAGGGAGGTGCAGGATTGGCCGGCGTGGGCGGTCAGGCCGAGGTCATCGAGCCATGATGCGACTTTGGATTCGACGCCGGGCTGGTCGGCTTGCCAGAGGTGGAGGTGAGCGGCGACGTTTTCGAGGATGTCGGTGCCTGGGAAGACCGGGGGGTTGTCGGGGAGGAAGAGGACGCGGCGGCGGAGGTCGAGACGGCCGTGGGAGAGCGGTTCGCCGTCGAAGCGGATTTCGCCGGAATCCGGGGATGATAGACCGGAGAGCGTGCGGAGGAGCGTGGTTTTGCCTGCGCCGTTGATGCCGAGGATGGCGGTGAGGGTGGCGGGCGGGAGGGAGGCGGAGACGTTAGAGAGGACGAGCGTCCGGCCGTAGCTTTTGGAGAGCTGGTGGAGGTCGACGCGCACGGGAAGTGAGAAGTGAGAAGTGAGAAGTGAGAAGTGGGAAAGGCTTGTGGGGAGGGCGGGTAGGCGCACTCCGTGCGCGGAGAGAGCTGTACTGCTGACGGCGGTCCAGAGCCTTCGGCTGCTGGTTCGGAGAGGGGGCTGGTTGGGAGGGCGGCGGGGCGCGCGGAGCGCCTTTGCGGGCGGTCAGTTGGCTGGTGGGGTGATGAGGTAGTCGGAGCGGCCGCGCTGCCATGTTTCGACTTCTTCGCGGCTGCCCCATGCGGTGGTTTCGCGTGCGCTGAGTTTGTTGGAGGACGGGCGCGAGCTGGTTTCGCAGCTTGTGAGGAGCGGCGAGGTGATGGTGAGGAGGAGGAGGGCGGCGGAGGCGAGGCGTGGCATGAGGGCGGTGTCAGTGAGGCTTGATAGGGAGGTGAGGCAGGAGGGCGTTGACGCAGGCTGCGGCGAAGAGGGGATCGTTGATGGTGGCGTCGAGTTCCACAAGGGGAATGCCAGGGCGGAGGTGCTGGCGGATGGCGTTGAAGAGGGCGGCGTCTGCGGCTGGGTCGTGGAAGGGTTGGCCTTCTGTGCTGATGATGCTGATGCCGCGGAGAGGGAGGATGACGGAGACTGGAGCGGAGTAGGCGTTGACTTTTTCTGCGAGGATTCTGCCGAGGGCTGCGCATTCATCTGCATTGGTACGCATGAGCGTGACCTGCGGATTGTGGTGATAGAACGTGCGGTTGGCGAATTTTGCGGGGACGGTGTGTGGTTCGCCGAAGTTGACCATGTCGAGGCAGCCAGGGGCGACGATGGCTGGGATGCGGGCGTGGGCGGCGGCGTCGAGTCTGGTGGGGCCAGCGCCGAGGATGCCGCCGACGAGTTCGTCGGCCCATTCTGTGGTGGTGATGTCGAGGACGCCTGCGGCGAGGCCGCTTTCGATGAGGGCTTCCATGGTGCGGCCGCCGGTGCCTGTGGCGTGGAAGACGAGGACCTCGCAGCCTGCGAGGTCCATGAGGCGCATGGCTTCATTGACGCAGGTGGTGGTGTTGCCGAACATGCTCGCGACGACGAGAGGGCGGTCGGAGCTGGAGTCGGCGGGGATGGAGGTGGCTGCGGAGACCATGCCGCAGATGGCGCCTGCGGCGTTGGTGAAGAGCTGTCTGGAGATGCGGTTGAGGCCGGCGACGTCGACGATGGAAGGCATCATGGTGATGTCCTTGGAGCCGACGTAGGGGGCGGTGTTGCCGCTGGCGAGGGTGGAGACCATCAGCTTGGGGAAGCCGACGGGGAGGGCGCGCATGGCGGCGGTGGCGATGGCGGTACCGCCACCGCCACCGAGGGCGATGATGCCTTGGATGCGGCCTGAGGCTGCGAGGTCTGCGATGAAGGCAGGGAGTGCAGCGGCCATGGCGGCGACCCGTTGTCCGCGGTCTTCCGGGAGGCTGGCGAGGTCCTTGCAGATGGCGGAGCTTGGGATGTCCGGGGAGATCTGCGGGGGAGCGAGACAGCCGGCATCGACGAGCAGGGGCAGGTGGCCCATGCGGCGGATGGCGTCGGCGACGAACGCGTGTTCGTGGCCTTTGCTGTCGAGCGTACCGAGGACGGCGATGGTTGCCATGGCCTTGGGAAGGGGGCGGGGTTACGGGTGGGGGCCGGTTTCAGTAGGGGATTTCGCGGAGGTAGATGTTTTTGAACCAGAGGTTGTTGCCGTGATTCTGGAGTTCGATTTGTTCGGCGCGCGGGAGGGGGACCTTGGCGTCCCAGAGGTATTCGAGGCGAGCGTTGTTGACGACGAGTTGGCCGTTGAGCCAGATGGTGGCGCGTTCGCCGATCATGCGGATGTGGAAGGTGTTCCATTCGCCGATGGCTTTGTCGGCTTTGACGAGCGGGTCTTTGCCTTCGGCTTTGTTATTCCAGAGACCGCCGGAGCCCTTCTGGTTGCCGTGCTGGAACTGGGTGGGGTTGGCCGTGTCCCAGATCTGGACCTGGGGAGCGCCGCGGAGGTAGATGCCGCTGTCGGCGTTGGCGGGGATTTTCCAGTCGACGAAGAATTCGAAGTCGCCGTAGGCTTTGGCGGTGGCGAGGGATTCGCCTTTGCCGGAGAAGACGAGGGCGCCGTCTTCGACTTTCCAGTTGGCGTTCATGATTTCGTCGGCGATTTTCTGTTCGGCGGCGAGTTTATCGGGTGTGAGGGTGGCGCGGACGTGTGGTTTGTCGTTAGGGCCTTTGAGGAGGCCTTTCCAGCCGGTGAGGTCCTTGCCGTTGAAGAGGGCGGAGAAGCCTGGGGGCGGGGTGTTGTCCGGGTTGCCTGGGAGGACGTGGGCGGCGGGTTTGAAGTCGAGGACGCGGAGGGAGCGGTAGGCGACGTAATCGCCGTGGCCGCAGAAGGCGATGTAGCCGGAGGTACGGGCGAGGCCTGGGTGGGGGTTGCCGTCGACGGGTTTGATACCTGTGAGGTAGGTATCGGTGATGGTTTCGCCGTTGAGGATGACTTTGACGTGGTCACCGACGCAGATGATCTGTTCGCGGTTCCATTCGCCGGCTGGTTTGAGGAGATTCTTTTCGGATTGGAGGGAACGGGCGGTGCCGTAGACGGAGCCGTGGTACTGATAGGGGGCGAGGCCTTTGTATTTTTCGTGGCGGTCGTCGAGGACTTGGATTTCCATGCCGACGTAGGCGGCGTCGCCCTCGCCTGGATAGCGGAGACCGATGCCGTTATTGGAGCCTGGTTTGAGTTTGAATTCGAAGTCGAGGACGAAGTCGCCGTATTCTTTTTCGGTGCGGAGGAAAGCGCCGGAGGGAGTGCAGACGATGGCGCCGTCCTGGACTTCGTAGCCTGAGCCGGTCCAACCGGAGAGGGATTTACCGTCGAAGATGGGAGTCCAGTCCTTGGCGGCGTTGAGTTGGGCGAGGGTGGGGCCTGCTGGGGAGAGGTTGAGGGGGGTGGCGTCGTCGGCGGCGATGGCGGCGAGCGAAGCGGCGAGGAGGATGGAGGAGACCAGGGAGGTTCGTTTCATGGAGAGTGGTTTGGGTTGCGGGGACAAAGAGTGGTGATGGTAGCTGGGCGGGTGTGCGAGGCAAGGATTCCGCGTTACGTATTTTGCGTGGTGTGATTGAAGCAGGACAGAAATTAGCCCAGGGGACTTGCTGAGGGTGGGAAGGGGGTGGGCTGTGTTTCTTTTATTACTCGTTGCAGTTCATGGATTCATGGAACGACGAGAATAGGGTTGCCATGGGACTTGACACGGAGGGTTGGCAAAAGTTAAAGATGAATTGTCGATCGGCAGAATCCAGCTGGTGGCAGTCATTTTGAAACAACGCAAGACCATGGGAAACTTCAGCAACCCGACATTATGGGCGGCCGCGCAGCGCCTTGCCTTCATTGAGAAGAGCGCTTGGTGGCGCGGCACGGTGAATCGGCAGGATTTGCAGGCGATTTTTGGGGTATCGCTGGCGCAGGCGTCGGCGGACATTCAGAAGTATCATGAATTGAATCCTGGGGCGCTGGTGTACAATTTGAACAAGAAGCGATATGAGGGGATACAGACGATGAGTATTCCTGAGGGGTCGACGACGCTGGAGGAGGCGTTGCGGTTGTTTTTCCCTGGTGGGAGCAGTGAGCGGGTGAGGTTTGCGGCGTCGGGGATGGCGGTGGCGCCGACGGCGCGGTTGGACATGGTGGCGTTGCCGCAGCGGAGCGGGAATCTGGAGGCGATGAGGCGTGTGTTCATGGCGTCGCTGCAGGGGTTGAGTGTGCGGATGAGGTATTTGTCGGTGCACGGGGCGAAGGACAGTTGGCGGGTGGTGCGGCCGCATGCGTGGGGTCATGATGGGAACCGGTGGCATGTGCGGGCGTGGTGCGAGACGAGCGGAGAGTTCCGTGATTTTACGGTTGGGAGGATTGTGGATGCGGAGTGGCCGAAGGAGTCTGAGGATGCGATGCCTGTGGACAAGGAGTGGGAGGAGATGGTGACGTTGAAGCTGAGGCCGGCGAGCGGTCTGGATGCGGCGCAGCGTGCGGCGATTGCGCAGGATTACGGGATTGCTGCGAACGGGGTGCTGACGATTTCGGTCAGGAAGGCGATGGAGAATTATGTGAGGGCGCGATTGCACATTGCGCTGAAGGACGGGACGGGGGCGCAGGGGCAGTTGGAGGAAGTGACGAAGAAGTGACTGGGTCAGCAGGTGCGGCGAGGGTGGATCAGTTTGTGATGCCGCGGTAGCGCCATGGGAGGAAGCCGAATTTTTCGAGTTCGGAGCGGATGGCGGTGCGCTGGACGACGAGCCAGTGCGGGGGGACGCCTGCTTCGCAGACGTGGAGTCGGGAGTGTTCGGGGTTGGCCCAGCCTGTGAAGAGGAGGACGTGGTTGTTGTGGGTGTTGAGGATATCGCCTGGGGCGAGGAGGTCCCATGAGGGGATGGGTGAGCAGAGGGAGGGGAGTTCGCGGGTGGAGTAGGAGCGAGGGAGATTCCAGCAGAGGGAGATGAGGCCTGAGCAGTCGATGCCGGTGGCGTGGCGGCTGACGGCGGCGTCGAGGAGCCGGCGTTTTTCGGGGGTGTAGACATCACCTGCGGCGAGGCCATTGGCGAGGTCGCGGTCGAATTGTTCGGGTGAGGAGAAGCCGCCCCATTGGTAGGGGAGCCCGGTGTTCCATGAGTTGGGATGCCACCAGCCGGCGACGGAGTGGTCGGGGTGCCATGAGACGTCCGGGGTATCGACGCGGATGCCGTCGGGGTCGGTGCCGTGGAAGACGTTAGCGGTGGTGGGGAGCCAGAGGTGGGAGGCGCAGCGGGAGGCGGTGGCGACGGCGTCGGCGCGGGAGACGGAGGAGGGGGCGGGCGGGAGATTGGTAGAGGAGCAGGCGGCTAGGGCGAGGGAAGCGAGGGATGCGGCGAGGCGGGGAGACGTGAGGGAGGTCACTGGCGGGATGGGGGGATGCGGCGTGCGGCTTCTTTGAGGAGCGTGCGTTCTGCGCGGGAGAGACTGGAGGGGCCGTGGGTGTGGAGTTTTTCGAGGAGCGGGTCGATCTGTTCTTTGAGGAAACGGTCGAGGGGCGGTGGTGGGGGGGGTGGAGGGGATGGGGAGTGGCGGGCGCGGAGGTGTTCGAGGGAACGGACGTAGGACCAGCCTGTGAGGAGGGCGGCGATGTGGACGAGGTGGGCCTGGGAGTGGAGGGCGGGGATGTCCGAGGCGGCGAGGAGGCGGGAGGAGAATTCGAGGGCGATGTTGGCGAAGAGGACGCCGAGGAAGAGGGAGCGTGCGGAGAGGGTGAGGCGGGAGGAGGCGGGGAGGAGATTGAGGTTAGGGTGGAGGGCGGCGGAGGCGGCGGCGAGGGCGAGGGCGGAGCCGGAGGCTCCGATGAGGACGGCGTCGGGTCGGAGCCAGAAGGTCAGGAGTGCGCCGAGCCAGCTGCCGAGGAGGAAGATGGCGGTGAAGTGGGCATTGCCGAGGGAGCGGAGGGCGAGGCGGCTGGCGGCGAGGAGGATGAGGGCGTTGCTGAGGAGATGGATCCAGTCGCGGTGAGTGAAGATCCATGTGAGAGCGGACCACCATTCGCCGCGGCGGAGGGAGTCGAGACTGACGGCGCCCGGGGGGATGGAGTCCGGGGCTGTGGGAGGGAGGAGGAGGGCGCGGAGGGTGGCGGCGCCGAGGAGGAGGGCGAGGGAGACGGTGAGGGCGGAGGGGCCGAGGGGGGAAGGTGCTGAGGGGTGGGCGCGCATGGTGTGCTGGCGCGCGAAGGTGGACGGGAACGGGTGGGGTGTCCACCCGTGAGGAGGGGATCAGCGCGGCATGATGATGATGCCGGATTTCACGCCGAGCCAGACGAAGAGGAAGGAGAGGCCTGCGGTGGCTGGGATGGTGAGGACCCATGCCCAGAGGATGCGTTCGACGACATTGAGTCGGAGGGCGCTGAAGCGTTTGGCGCAGCCGACGCCCATGATGGAGGTGGTGATGGCGTGGGTGGTGGAGACGGGCATGCCGAAGGAGCCTGTGACGTAGAGGATGGTGGCGGCGGTGGTTTCTGCGGCGAAGCCGTGGACTGGCTGGAGTTTGACCATTTTGTGGCCCATGGTTTTGATGATTTTCCAGCCACCGGCGGCGGTGCCTGCGGCCATGGTGCAGGCGCAGATGCAGACGACCCACGAGGGGACGCCGGGGTTTTTGAAGTCGACGGGTTCGGGCATGTAGCCGAACTGGAGCCATGAGGGGAGCCAGCTGACGAGGTGGGCGATGGGAGAGAGGTGGTAGGCGTCTGGGGTTTTGGAGACCTGCATCCATTCGGGGACGCCGAGATTGCCTGCGGTGGCGGTGACGAGGGCGAGGGTGATGATGCCCATGGTTTTGGTGGCATCGTTCATGCCGTGGCTCCAGCCCATGTAGGCGGAGGAGGCGAGCTGGAGTTTGCCGAAGATTCTATTGACCCAGACTGGTCTCATCCAGCGGAGGATGAGGTAGAGGAAGGACATGAGGAGGAAGCCGCCGACGAGACCGACGAGCGGGGAGGTGAACATGGGGATGAGGACCTTGTTGAGGATCCCGATTTTCTCGCCGTTCACTTTTTTGGTTTCCTCGACTTGTTTGATGCGGCCTTCGAAGACGACGACCTGAGTTTCCTTGTCGCCGATTTTGAGGCGATGGGTGCCGTTTTCGCGGGCTTCGTCGCCCTGGGCGGCGAGTGCGGCGAGGACCTCCGGAGTGGGTTCGACGAGTTTTTTGGAGGATTTGTCCTTGGTGCCGGTCCAGACGAGACAGGCGTCGATGAGGGACTGAGGATTGCCTGATTTGTCGGTGAGTTTACCAGCGGAGGAGAGGAGGACACCGACGGCGAGGACGGCGCCGGCGAGACCGCCGACGAGGGCGTGGGTGGAGCTGGAGGGGAGGCCGAACCACCATGTGAGGAGGTTCCAGATGATGGCTCCGAGGAGGGCGCCGATGAGGACGCCCTGGTTGATGAGGTCTGGGTTGACGAGGCCGCCGGCGACGGTTTTGGCGACGGCGAGGCCGGTGAAGGCGCCGCCGAGGTTGGTGAAGGCGGCGAGCATGATGGCCTGCCTTGGGGTGAGGACCTTGGTGCCGACGACGGTGGCGATGGAATTGGCGGTGTCGTGGAAGCCGTTGATGTACTCGAAGATGAGCGCGATGATGATGACTGCGAAAACGATGGTGGTGGTCTCCATGGGGTGTGGGGAGGCGTCAGGAATTCTTGAGGATCACGAGTGCGGCGGTGCGGCCGATGGCGCGGCAGGTGTCGATGCATTCGCCGAGGATATCGTGGAGTTCCTTGCTGATGATGGCTTGGAGGGGGGGAGCGGGGGCGGTGTAGAGTTGCCGAGTGGCGTTGAGGACGAGGTGACTGGCTTCGAGTTCGATCTGGCTGAGGCGAGCGTCGAGGGCCTTGATGGAGGAGAGGGCGGCGGAGTTGCCGGAGCTGACGATGGAGATCATTTCCTGGACGATGCCAGCGGCGCGTTCGAGCATGCCGGTGAGGATGGAGAAGTCGGTGCCGCGCATTTGGGCGTGGACGATTTCGTAGCGTTCGGCGAATTTTTCTGCGGTTTTGGGGAGCCTGTAGAGTTCCTGGCCGAGTGCTTCGAGGTCTTCGCGTTCGATGGGGGTGACGAAGACCCTTGTGAGGAGGTTTTCGAGTTGGCCCATGACTTCCTTGCCTTTGCGGCGGGCGGAGCGGAGGCCTGAGAGGTCTGGGGGTCCTGAGGGCTGGGCGAGGATGGCCTTGATTTCTGTGACGGCCTGTTTGCCGAGAGCGGCGCTTTGTTCGAGGAGGCCGAAGAATTCGCGTGGGCGGCCGAGGAGACGCTGGATGGAGATCATGCCGCGAGGGTGGGTGGAGGGGTCAGGAATTTTTGAGGACGATGTGCATGACGACGATGCCTGCGTCGCGGCAGCGGTCGACGACGGTTTCGAGGAGTTCGTAGAGGTCGCGGAGGGCGAGGACCTTGATGGGGTCATGGGCTCCGGAGTAGAGGTCTTTGAGGATTTCGAGGATGAGTTTATCGGCGTCGCCTTCGATCTGCTGGAGGCGCTGATTGCATTCCTTGGCTTTGGCGACCTGGCCGGAGCCGAGGCCGCGGAGGGTTCTGATGAGGGTGACGACCTGTTCGGTGGCGGCGCTGAGGAGGGCGATGTGGCGTGAGAAGTCGATGCCTTTGACGAGGAGGCCGCTGATGGCGAAGCGTTCGACGAATTTCTCGACGGTTTTGGGGATTCTGTAGAGGACGGCGCTGAGGGCCTCGATGTCTTCTTTTTCGAGGGCGGTGACGAAGCTGGTGACGAGGGCTTCGTTGATTTGTTCGGTGATGCGTTTGTCGGCTTCCTTGGATTGGTGGAAGGCGGCGACGCTGGTTTCCTCCCATGGTTTGGCGAGGATGTTATTGAGGCCGTGGATGCTGTTGCGGCCTTCTTCTGCGGAGGCCTCGAGGAGGGAGAAGAAGAGATCGTCTTTGCTGAAGAGTTTCTGGAGGGAGATCATGGGAAGGGATCGGAGGGGCGGACGGTTGGCGAGTTGGGAGATTGCGACGGAATTGTCACATACAAAAACGGACTATGTGACAATTTCGTCACATTGGATTCAGGGGAGACGGACGCGGAGTCTGAGGGAGAGGCGGTGAGGGGGAGGGGAGATGGGGAGGGGCCATGAGGCGGATTCGGTGGAGGTGGAGAGAGGGGAGGTGGTTGGGAGGGAGGGGATGAGGGTGGGGTTGGAGGGGGTGGAGACGTCTTCCGGGGACCATGAGAGGTCTGAGGTGATGCG
>CANHUG010000042.1 GCA_947462995.1 Verrucomicrobiales bacterium
GGAGATTAAGGGGGAGAGTGGGTGAGTTGGGGGTTTTTGAGTTCGAAGGTGGCGGAAACGTTGGGGGGGAGGGAGAAGCGGAGGGTGGGTTCTTCTTTGAAGTCGGAGGAGATGGGGAAGTCGAAGTGGAGGGACTGCCAGTCTGGGGAGAGAGGGAAGGATTTGATGGAGGCGATTTTCCGCCAGCCGTCGGCGAGGTCGAAGGAGATGGGCTTGGGGGAGGAGCCGCGGGCCTGGAAGGAGAAGCGGTAGGTGCCGCGGGGGAGATCGGTGGCTTTGGTGAAGGAGTAGTTGAGGGAGGCGGAGGGGCCTGAGGGGCCGGAGAGGCGGATGATGCGTGCGGAGTCTGCGGGGTCGGCGAGGATTTTGATTTCCGGGGATGGGTTGGGGGCGTCGAGGTTCCATGAGCGCCACGGGTTGATGAGATTGGTGAGCGGGTCGGGGGACCACTGGGTGACTGGGGAGAGGTTTGGGGGTGGAGGAGGTGAGGTGGTGGCGCGGAGGTGAGGGGGGAGGGAGTAGTGGAGGGAGTTGTCGAAGGCTGGGTTGTCGAACGAGGTGGTGGGGAGGGCTGGGTTGGGAGGTGGGGTGCCGATGCCGAAGAGGCCGAGCGGGTGCCAGCCGCCGCGGAAGTAGTTGGTGTTGGCGAAGCGGGCGCTGGGGAGCATGCCGCCTTGGCGGTCGAGGATGGCGAGGGCGATGATGTAAGTGCCGGGTTTGAGGTCCGGCGGGAGGGTGGCGTGGCCTTGTTGCGGGGTTGGTGAGGCGGGGAGACGGTAGGAGAAGGAGGTCGAGTCCCAGTCTGAGCCGGGGGACCACTGGCGGATATCGATGTTAGAGAGCGGGGCGGACCAGACTGGGGATTTTGAGACAGGGTCGAGGAGGGCGACGGCGACGGGCCAGTCGAGGTAGAAGGGAGCGGAGCCGGAGTTGTGAGCGGTGAGCTCGATGTTGATGGTGGCGCCGGGCTGGGCGGTGGCTGGATAGGAAACGGAGTCGAGGACGAGACGGTAGCCGAAGGCTTTCTGGAGATCGGCGGCACCGGCGAGGACATCGGGGTTGGAAGGTGAGTAGTCGTCGATCCAGCCGAGGTAGCTGGCGTGGTAGCGGCGGATTTTGTCAGTGATGAAGCGGCGGAAGGCCGGGGATGTGAGGGTTTCGTCGGGGGTGCGGCCGAAGGTCTGGTCTGGGAGGGCGTCGGGGCGCTGCTGCTGCCAGTTGTATTCGACTTCGCCTTCGATGGGGGCGCGTTTCCAGATGTCGGGGTGGACGTGGGTGGCCTGCCATGGGAACTGGTCGTGCGGGCCGAGTGGTGGTTCGCGGGTGATGTTAGCGAACGTGTCGTAATAGATGCCGAAGCCTGCGGCGATGAATTCGGGGTCGGTGTGGCGGACGAGGACGGGTTTGTTTTTGAAGGCTTTCCGGAAGGCGTCGGCGAGGAGTTGGCGCTGGGAGGGGGTGGGGGCTGGGTGGTGGTGTTCGCCGAAGTGGCCGATGAGGCCCATCTGGACCGCGAAGATGCGTGGGTCCTGGTCCCATGCTTCGCCGAGTTTAGCGATGAGGGATTGGAGGCGGGCTTGGAAGGCTGGGCTGTCGTAGTCGAAGGTGTGGAGGTCGGCGGGCCAGTGCTGTTTAGGTTTTTCGGGAGTGCCTTGGGTGCCGTTCCAGTCGAGGAAGACGCGGGGGATGAGTTTGATGTTAAGGTCTTCGAAGTGCTGGCCGGAGGAGGTGGTGGTGATGGAGTTGGTGTGGGCGATGATGCGAGCGGTGGAGTCGCCGGCGGCGAGTTCGATGGCATGCCACGGGATGTACTGGCGGACGAGGAGGCCGAAGCCTGAGGGTTTGTGATTGCGGAAGCCTTTGAGGGGATTGTTGATGGCTCCGGGGAATTCAGTGAGGGTGACGGTGACGGTGCCGTTGGAGACGGAGGTGGGGAGGGAGGTGAGTGGATTGGCGGCGTGGAGGCAGGAAGAGAGGAAGGAAAGAGAGAGGGAGAGGAGGCGCGGCATGGGGAGAGCAGGGTGGCGGGTGGTGGGGAGGCGCTGGACGGGCTTGAGCTGAGAGTGAAGGGGCTGGGGAGGTGGGGTTCAAGTCGCGACTGAGGGATCCACGGGGCAGGTTGAATGCGTGGGCGATTGGGGACGTGGAGTTTCCGCTGCCGACGAGGAGGACGGGAGCAGTGCTGCTGGCGGTGGCTGGAGACTGGATGGAGATGGTGCGGCTGATGCGTGTTCTCGGGTGGTGAGCAGGATGCGTTCCCCTGGCCGGGAAGGTCGAGGAAATCGGCTGACAGGGCCTGGCGAGAGGCTATAGGTACTGTTATGCCGCATTCCATGTCGATTTAGAGCTGCCCCGCTCCTATGCCCCTGATGCCCAACCAAAACCCCGAACAGATCGCCCGCGACGCCATCGACGGGCAGCTCCGTGCTTCTGGTTGGGTCGTTCAGGATAAGGAAGCCATCAATCTCCACGCTGGCGATGGCCAAGCCGTTCGCGAATATCCCACCGACACCGGCCCCGCCGACTACGTTCTTTTTATCGATCAGAAGTCAGTCGGCGTGATCGAGGCCAAGAAGGAGACCCTAGGCCAAAACATCACCGCCATCGAAGAACAGACCGGCGAATACGCCGCCGCCAGACTCAAGTGGATTCAGAACACCGGTGAGCCGCTCCCGTTCCTCTATGAAGCCACCGGCGTCCTGACGCGCTTCACCGACCAGCGCGACCCGAAGCCCCGCTCGCGTGAGGTCTTCTGCTTCCATCGGCCAGAAACCCTCCGTGAAGTCCTTAGCACCGGCCGCACCCTCCGCGGCCGCCTCCAGGACCTTCCCGCGCTCGACCCGACCGCCCTCCGCGACTGCCAGATCACCGCGATCCGGAACTTGGAAATCTCGCTCAAGAAAGCGAAACCTCGCGCACTCGTCCAGATGGCCACCGGCTCGGGGAAGACATTCACGGCCATTACTTCCATCTATCGCCTGCTCAAGCACTCCCGCGCGAAGCGCGTGCTATTTCTGGTTAACACCCGCAACCTTGCGGAGCAGGCCGAGCAGGAATTTCTCGCCTACACTCCGTCCGACGATAATCGCAAGTTCACCGAACTTTACACCGTTCAGCGCCTCACCTCGCGGCACGTCCCGAAGGACGCCCAAGTCTGCATCTGCACTATCCAGCGGATGTATTCCATTCTCCAGGGCCGCGATCTCGACGAATCCGCCGAGGATGAGAACCCTGCCGAGCGCTCCGACCCGAAACGCGAACCACTCCCGGTGGTCTATAGCGAGAAAGTCCCGCCAGAGTTCTTCGATTTCATGGTCATTGATGAGTGCCACCAATCGATCTACAATCTCTGGCGGCAGGTCGTGGAATACTTTGATGTCTTTCACGTCGGCCTGACCGCCACTCCCGAGGCCCGGACCTATGCCTTCTTCAATCAGAACGTCGTATCCGAGTACACGCACGAGGACGCCGTGGCCGATGGAGTGAACGTACAAGGCGAGATCTACGTCGTCGAAACCGAGGTCACCCAGGGCGGCGGTACTGTGCTCAAGGGCCTCGTCGAGAAACGTGAGAAACTCACCCGCGCCAAACGCTGGGAAGCCCAAGACGAGGATGAACGCTATTCCGCCAAGCGCCTCGATCGCGAGATTGTCAACAAATCCCAGATCCACAAGGTCATCCAGACCTTCCGCGACAAGCTCCCGGAGATCTTCCCCGGCCGCATCGACGACGACGGCGCATACGAGGTCCCTAAAACCCTTATCTTCGCCAAGACCGACTCCCATGCCGACGACATCATCCAAATCGTCCGCGAGGAATTCGGCGAGGGGAACCAGTTCTGCAAAAAGCTCACCTACAAGACCGAGGAAGATCCGAAATCCGTTCTCTCCCAGTTCCGCAACGAATACCACCCGCGCATCGCCGTCACCGTGGACATGATCGCCACCGGCACGGATGTGAAGCCGCTCGAATGTCTGCTATTCATGCGCGACGTGAAGTCCCGCGGCTACTTCGAGCAGATGAAGGGCCGCGGCACCCGCACCCTCGACCACGACGGGCTGAAAAAGGTATCCTCCACAGCGAAGTCCGCCAAGACTCACTACGTCATCGTCGACGCTATCGGCGTCACCAAGTCGCTCAAGACCGCCAGCCGGCCGCCCATCACCAAGCCCTCCATGCCCCTCAAGGATCTCGCCATGGAGGTCATCATGGGCGCGACCGATGCCGACACCATTTCCTCTTTGGCCGGTCGCCTCGCCCGCATCGAGCGCCAGCTCACTCCGGAGCAGAGGGAAACCATCGCCGGGAAAATGGGCGGCACGACAATCGGGCAGTTGGTGAAAAACCTCTTCCACGCGATCGACGGCGAGGCCATTGAACAAAAAGCCCTCGAAATCACCGGCCAGGATTCCGGCACGGAACCCGGCACCGATGCCCGCGAGAAAGCCCAGCAGCAACTCGTCGCCGAGGCAAGAAAGCCGCTCACCGGGGCCGCCGTGAAACTCATCGTCGAAACCTGCACTGCCAATCTCCAGACGATCGACGCCGACACCCAGGATCAGCTCGTCCGTGCCGAGTGGGACACCGAGGCCCGCAAACGCTCCGAGACCTTCGTCTCCGAGTTCGAGGCTTTCTGTCGAGAGCACCAGGACCAGCTCGACGCCCTCACCATCTTCTACCAGCAGCCGCGGCGCCGTCAGGAAGTTACCCTCGCGCAAGTCAAAGCCCTGCTCGCCGCCCTCAAGCAGGCGGCACCGCGCCTCGCCCCGCTCCGCGTCTGGGAAGCGTACGCCCGCCTCGACGAACTGCCGGAAACCGCCCAACCCCTCACCGAATTGACAGCCTTGGTGGCCCTTGTCCGCCGTGGCTGCGGCATTGATGCCAGGCTCACGCCCTTCCACGACACCGTCCGCCGCAACTTCCAATCCTGGATCATGGGCAAACACGCCGGTGTCCCCACGGAGAAGAAATTCACCGAAGTCCAAACCGCCTTCCTTCAGCTCATCCGCGACTACGTCATGACCTCGTTCCGCTTCGAGCGCGACGACCTCGACTACGCCCCCTTCGATGCCCAAGGCGGTCTCGGCAAAATGCACCAGCTCTTCGGCGAACAAATGGACGAGCTGATTGAGGAGCTCAACGGAGAGCTGGTGGCGTGATCCCTGGGGCGTTGCTTGTCGTGCACAGGGCCCTCTTCCGTGCACCACAAGGCGCTTTGGCTTACTTGGAACAACTACAAACCCGTTTGCAGTGCACGGAAGGCCCGTTGGTGCACAAGAAACGGACTTGGCCGAGTTTTGTACACAACAAAGCTATTTATGTTGCGCGAAAGCATTGTTCGTTGACGACAAGATGGCTTGTGGTAATAATTAAGCCAAGAAATGAATCTCGATCTTAGCCAAGCCGTCGATTACCACTACGGAGCTTTCCCTCCGAAGGTGTTTGATGCCGCACGTGTCCTAGGGCCGCTGTTGGAGGCAACCGATGCCCTTGCCCGTTACGATCAGATGCTCAAGGGCATGCACGATAGCGAGATTCTACTGGCTCCCCTCCGTGGCCAGGAGGCGCTCGCTTCCTCGCGCATGGAGGGCACCTTCAGCACCTTGGAGGAAGTCCTCGAGTTGGAATCGGAGACAGATCCCGACCTGTCCGCCAGCGAGGATTACCGATCAGAGGCTGTGGAAACCTACCTCTACGGTCGTGCTTTGCGCACCGCTCGTCAGGCGATGAAGGACGGTCAGCCATTCTCCAAGTCACTGATCCGGCAGACGCACCAACTCCTGCTGTCCTTCGCCCGTGGTCAGACGAAAAACCCCGGCCAATTCAAGACCGAGCAGAACTACATCGGCAGCCGGGGCAGCACGAAGATCAGCTTCGTGCCGATTTCTCCCGAACAACTCGAAAGCGGCATGGATCGCCTGCTCGATTTCGCCGGAAGCGCCGCCATGCCTGCCCTGCTCCGCGTGGCGATCAGCCATCTGGAATTCGAAGCGCTCCACCCCTTCAAGGACGGCAATGGCCGCGTCGGCCGGATGCTCGTCACTCTTCTGCTCTGGCAGCTTGGCTGCATCTCTACCCCCCACTTCTACATCAGCCGTTATTTTGAAGAGCACAAGGCCGACTACATCCACCACATGCGCGAGGTCTCAGCCTCCGGAGCGTGGGAAAACTGGTGTGCGTTCTTCCTTGGTGCCGTGAAGGAACAGGCCCAGCAGAACCTCCAGACCGCCGAAAGCATCCGCAAGCTCTACGAGGAAATGAAAGGCCGCTTCGCCGAACTGCTCAATTCCGCCAAGGCCGTCACCGCCCTCGACTACATCTTCAGCAACCCGGTTTTCCGCAACAGTCGCTTCACCCAACACGCCGGCATACCCCCGCACACCGCCGCCCGATTCTCCCGCATCCTGCTGGAGGAAAAATTGCTCGTCCCCGTCCGCGAAGCCGCAGGCCGACAATCCGCGATCTACAGCTTCGAGCCGCTGCTCCGACTGGTAAGAATCTGACAGATCCGAGCGATCCGTCGGATCAAACGGATGCAATCGCCCGTCAAATGCCAACCCAATGAATCGTCCTGCAAAGACCCAAGCCCCAATGGGGCGATCCATGTCAGCACAGGGCAGAGAGGGTTCGCCGTCCCCAGAGGATCCAAGCCCTGAAGGGATGGGGAAATTGCCGGTAGGGTGGACAAACGTGGTCATCGAAGACTGTCTCCTCGCTTACGACAACGGCCGGAAAATTCGGCAAGGATGGAGTCCGCAATGCGAAGGTCATCCGGCCGAGTCGCACGAGGACTGGGGAGTGCTCAAGACCAGTGCAATCCAAGATGGATTCTTTGTGGCTGCGGCGAACAAGCGTCTTCCGAAGAAACTGGAACCGAGAACCCATCTCGAGGTGGAGGTCGGCGACATCCTCATTACTTGCGCCGGTCCTCGCTCGCGATGTGGCGTGGCGTGTCTTGTGCGCGGCACACGTCCGAAGCTTTTGATTTCCGGGAAAATGTATCAGCTCCGTGCTGACCCTGAAATCATTGATAGAAGCTTGCTCGAACTCTTTCTCCGGGAGCCAGAAACGCAAAAGCGCATCGACGAGATGAAGACCGGGATTAGCGATTCCGGTTTGAACCTCACTCACAGCCGCTTTGCTACTCTGATCGTCCCCCTCCCGCCCCTCGCCGAGCAGAAGCGGATTGTTTCGAAGATCGAAGAGCTCTTCTCCGAACTCGACGCCGGGGAGGAGAGCCTGCGGCGGGCGCGGCGGCAACTCGGCGTTTATCGTCAGTCCCTCCTCAAACAAGCCTTCGAGGGCAAGCTCACCGAGGCATGGCGCAAACAAAACCCCGACCTCCTCGGATCCCGCGCCGCGCCGTGGCGCGACGTAGTGGTATCCGACGTTCTCACTTCCAAGCCCACCAACGGTCGTTCGGTGAAAGATCGCACTGGGGGATTTAAGGTACTGAGACTCACCGCCCTGAAAAATGGCAAGATCGACCTTCACGAATACAAAGAAGGTGACTGGGAAGCGTCAGATGCTGCCAACCATGTTGTGCGAAAAGGGGATTTTCTCCTCAGTCGCGGAAATGGAAGCATCAAGCTCGTTGGACGTGGCGGAGTTGTCCTTGAGAACGCGGACATCGCATTTCCGGACACGATGATACGACTCCCTCTTGATCTTGAACAAGTTGATGCGCCCTTCTTCGTTTACCTGTGGAATTCTGAGCAAGTCAGGCGGCAGATTGAAAACTCGGCTCGGACGACTGCCGGAATCTATAAGATCAACCAATCACTGCTAACCCGCTATCGGCTCCCCCTCTGCTCCCTCCCCGAGCAACGCGAGATCGTGCGCCTGCTGGACGAGCAGTTCACGGTGATCGAGCAGAACGAGCGTGAGCTTGACGCCGCGTTGAAGAGGAGTGTGGCGCTGCGGCAGTCGATCCTTAAAAAGGCCTTTACCGGCCAGCTTGTGTCCCAGGACCCCACGGACGAGCCGGCGTCCGAGTTGCTGGAGAGGATTCGGAAGGAGCGGGCACAGGGGACCGCCAAACCGACGAAGACCAAGCAGCCCCGAGGCTTGTAGCACGCCATGGACACTGCCAAGGAATACTGGATTTTTGCCGACGAGTCCGTGCAGGACGGGGAACTGTTTTCAAAGTTCTTCGGCGGCTGCATCGTCCCTGCGCATCGTCACGTCGAGATCGAATCCCGGCTATCAGCGACGAAGGACGAGCTCGGTTTCGGGAAAGAGCTCAAGTGGCAGCGCGTGACCGACCAGCGGCTCGCGGACTACCAGCGGATGATCACATCGTTCTTCGACGAACTACGCGCCGACCGGGTCCGAATGAGGGTCGTCTTTCAGGACAACCAGACTGTCCGGAGGAGGCAACAAGGCGAGCTTCGCCATGAGCCCTACTACAAGCTTTACTACCAGTTCATCAAACACGCTTTCGGTTTGGCCCACATGCCAGAAAGTGATGAGGGAACACGGCTCCGCCTGTTTTTGGACCGACTGCCGCATACCGAGGAGCACACCAAGCAGTTCAAGAACCACCTGGCGGCGCTTCCCTTGAACTTGCAGCTCCGCGACAAGCGCCTCAAATTGGATCCCTCCCACATCGCGGAAGTAGATTCGAGCGAGCACGTGCTTCTTCAATGCGTCGATATCGTCCTCGGCTCGATGGCCTTCCGTTTCAACGAAAAGCACCGGATCAAGGCGGAGGGGAGCAGCCGGAGGGGCAGGAGGACAATGGCCAAAGAGAAGCTCTACAAGCACGTTCTCGCGCAGATCCGGACCCTAAAGCCCCACTTCCACCCGAAAATTTCCACCGCCTGCGACCCCTTCCCCGAAGGTGCCTGGTCCATGCCTTACCGCCACTGGCTTTTCAAAACGAAGTCGTGAACATGAAGAAGCACTCCGCTGAACCTACATCAAAACCCGACGCAGAGCGTTGGGGTTCGGTCCATTGGAGTGCGGGGAGACAATCACCCCGAATTGTTGACGCGTCAACTTTCAAGTGCATCGGAAGCGAGCCTTACGAGCTGGGGATCCGCTCCGCGTTGAAGCGCAGCGCCGCCCTGCGCCAGTCCATCCTGAAGAAGGCCTTCACCGGCCAGCTCGTGCCCCAGGACCCCACGGACGAGCCGGCGTCCGAGTTTCTGGAGCGGATTCGGAAGGAGCGGGAGGGAACCGAATCCACCTCGAAGAAGAAAGTCACCCACAAGAAATCCCGGACACCGTGAAAGCACAAGATCTCCCCTTCACCCAGCTCATCGAAGGCTCGAAACAATTCGTCATTCCCATTTTCCAGCGCACCTACAGTTGGGAGGAATCGAACTGCCGACAGCTCTGGGACGACATTATCCGCGTCGGCAGCAACCCTGACCTCAACAGCCACTTCATCGGCTCGGCCGTTTACATCCCGGAGGCGGATGTGGGCGCATCGATCCCCCGTTGGCTGGTGATTGACGGCCAACAGCGGATTACCACGATGACGCTGCTGCTGCTTGCCTTCAAGCGGCGCTTGGACGCGGAAGGGATCGAAACGCCGATTTCGGCAGCCGAACTCGAAGATTATTACCTGCGCAATCGTTACGGCAAGGGTGATGCCGCCTATCGCCTGCTTCTTACCCAAACGGATAAGCAAACGCTGATCGCCCTGCTCGACGGCAAGGAGCCGGAGGCTGGAGCGTCCACGCGCATCGTCGAAAATTTCGGGTTTTTCTCTGATTGCATTGCCGGAGCTGACCTTGATGTAGTTTGGCAGGGAATCAAAAAACTCATGATCGTGGATGTCCGCCTGCAACAGGGGATCGACAACCCGCAGATGATCTTCGAGAGCATGAACTCTACCGGAAAGGCGCTGACGCAAGCCGATTTGATCCGGAACTTTGTCCTCATGGGGCTGAAGCACGAACTGCAAACCCGCCTTTATCTTGAATACTGGCGGCCCATGGAAGTTCTCTTTGGTGTCGATCACTATTCATCGAACTTTGACGATTTCATGCGCTACTACCTTGTGGTTCACACGGGTGATTACAAGATCCGCAAGGGGGATATATACGACGAGTTCAAGGGATACTCCCGCAAGCATGAGGTGGAGGCTTTGCTGGGATCGCTCAAGGAGTTTGCGGATTATTACTGCCGCATTGCGCTCGGCAGGGAAAGCGATCCAATCATTGGCGAGGCGCTGCACGACATTCGCGAGCTTCGTGCCGATGTCTGTTATCCGTTGCTAATGGAGGTTTACCATGACTTCCGCAACGAACTGATTAACCGTGATGAGTTCCTGGAGTTTCTGCGTTTGGTGGAGAGCTACGTTTTCCGCCGTGCGATCTGCGAGATTCCGACAAACTCCCTGCGGCAGACGTTTGGAACCTTCAGCCGCCGCCTAAAGAGAGATCGCTACTTGGAAAGTGCGAAAGCGGCCTTTCTCCAGCTTCCATCTTACAGGCGCTTTCCAGGAGACGAAGAATTCATCCGCCTGATGCAGACCAGAAACCTGTATGCATTCAACAGGCGTTCTTATTGGCTGCGGCGTTTCGAAAACCACGGACGCAAGGAACGGGTTCCGGTGCAGGACTACACCATAGAGCACATCATGCCGCAGAACGAAAAGCTTTCGAAGGCGTGGCAAGAAGAACTGGGACCCGACTGGAAGCGAGTGCACCAAACCTACCTGCACACCCTAGGCAACCTTACTCTCACGGGATACAATTCCGAATACAGTGATCGTCCGTTCGCAGAGAAGCGGGACATGGAAGGCGGTTTCAAACACAGCCCCCTGAAATTGAATGAAGGGTTGGGTGCCTGTGATGGGTGGAATGAACCGTCCATTCAGCAACGGGCAGGAAAGTTGGCATCCACAGCTGCAAAAATCTGGGCCTTTGCCGATCTCCCGGAAGAGATTCTTGGTGCATACGAGGCGGTAGAAATTAAGGAAGACGCTCCCGGCTATTCACTAGCGGACCATCCACACCTACAGTCCGGAATCACGCGCGAGCTTTACGTTGCATTGCGGTGCGAGGTATTGGCGCTTGATGAGTGTGTTCACGAGGAAATACTCAAACTCTACATCGCCTTCAAGGCCGAGACGAACTTCGTGGATGTCGTTCCCCAGGCAAAGCGGCTGCGGCTGAGTCTCAATCTTCCGTTTGCCGAACTCAATGATCCCAGAGGTATCGCCAAGGATGTCTCCGGGCTGGGACGCTGGGGCAATGGCGATGTCGAGGTGAGGTTCGAGTCTCTCGCTGATGTGCCTTACGTCGTGGGATTGGTCCGGCAGGCTCTAGAACGCCAACTCGGTGATGAAGAGGAGGGCGGATGATGGGGCCTCCGATCACCGACGAACCCGCCTCCGCCCGGCTGGAGCGGAGTTCTACGATGGAAGTGCCAAAGGAGAACGCTCGCAATCTTGCGTAGCTTAGGTCACCAACCTTCGCAATGATAGCGCCGTCTGCCCCGCAGCAACCAGCATCCAAGCACCCTAAGGTCCAATGAGTCTCCTGTCTGAAATCCATTCCGTTTCCGACATCGATTTGCTGCGCGAATCGGTGGATCTGGAGTGTAAGCTGGCATTGGGTCAGGACGGACAGGGCAAGTTGCCGAAGGATTTCTGGCCAACGTATTCCGCCATGGCCAACACCGAAGGCGGACTCATTCTACTGGGGGTTCAAGAGAAGAAAGGGCGCTTTCAAGCCAGGAGTATCCCAAATCCCGGCGCGATCCGGAAGGAATTGGCGGACCTGCTGGGCAACCGGCAGAAGGTGAGCGTCAATCTCCTTTCCGACGACCGTGTCCACGAGTTGGACATTGAGGGCAGTCGGATTCTTGCCATAGAGGTGCCGCGGGCCACCCGGAAACAACGCCCGGTATTCATCAACGGCAATCCGCTTGGGGGAACCTACCGCAGGTTTCATGAGGCGGACCAAGAGGTGCCCGAGGACGAGGTGAAGCTCATGCTTTCCGAGGGGCAGGCCGATTCGCTCGACTACCGGGTGCTTCCACGATTCGGCATGCACGACCTGTCGCTGCCCACCCTGCAAGCCTATCGTCAGACCCATGCCACCCTGAATCCGGGGCACCCTTGGAGCGAGTTGGACAATCTCTCTTTCTTGCGCGAGATCCGGGCGTGGAACACGGATCGCGAGACGGGAGATGAGGGACTCACTGTGGCGGGCCTCCTGATGTTCGGGAAATTCCAGTCGATTCAGGACGAGTTTCCCCATTACGCCCTCGACTATCAGGAACGGCCGGAAGCCAAGGCGGACAAACGCTGGATCGATCGAGTGTGGCTGGACGGCTCGTGGTCCGGCAACCTCTACGACTTTTTCCGCGTCGTGTATCCCAAGCTCACGAGCGGCTTGAAAATTCCTTTTGCGTTGAAGGGTGGATTGCGTGACGAAGACACGCCGGTTCACGAAGCGCTTCGCGAAGCCTTGGCCAACACCCTGATTCATGCGGATTACCGCCAGCGTGCGCGGGTGCTGGTCGTGAGACGGCCGGACATGTTCGGCTTCCAGAATCCGGGAGACATGCGAATTCCGATCGAACTGGCGCTCCGCGGCGATGAACCGGACTCAAGAAACAAGCGCCTCGCGCATTTGTTCGGTTTCGTGCGCATTGGGGAAAAGGCTGGCACGGGTATTCCCAGGATCATGGCTGGATGGAAAAGCCAGCACTGGCGGCAGCCATCGCTGACGGAGGAGTATGAACCGAGCCCCCGAACCATCCTTCGCTTGCAAATGCTGGATCTGTTCCCGCCGGGCGTGCTGGACGTCCTCCGGCTTCAATTTCGGGAGCGATTTGAGTCCCTTGATGAGGCTGGTCGCGTGGCCTTGGCAACGACGCTGACGGAGCGCCGCCTCACCCACGCCCGCTTGAGTGAACTGACTGGGCGTCACCCCAGCGATGTCACCAAAACTCTGCGAAGCTTGGTGAACCAAGGATTTCTCGTTTCGGAAGGTTCCGGGCGCGGCACGGTCTACCGCTTCAAGGGCACCCGGAAGATCAGCTCCGAAGACGTTTTCAGTGAGCTGGGGCCCCCGAATTTGGAGTCGAACTCCCCGAATTTGGAGTCGAGCTCCTCGAATTTGGAATCGAGCTCCCCGAATTTGGAGTCGAGCTCCCCGAATTTGGAATCGAGCTCCCCGAATTTGACGAAAAATGACCCGGTTTCAGCCGCCGCCGCTTCAATTCGGGACGAGCATGGGCGACTGATTTCGCGTCACTTCTCCAAACCGTTCGTCGATGATCTTGAGCACTTGATGACGATATTCCGGCAGCATTTGGAGGGTCTTGCCGAATATCCCCGCAATTCCCGGAAGATTGACCGGGAGAAAATGATCGAGGTTCTCGCTCGTCTTTGCGATGGGCACTACATCCGCCTCGACTGCCTGGCCTCACTCGTGGACCGCAAGCCCGGCACCCTCCGAGGCCAATACCTGACACAGCTCTGTCGGGATCAGATTCTGCGAATGGCGTTTCCGGACAACCCGAATGATCCGCGGCAAGCCTACACCAATGCCTGAAATCTCCACCATGACCACCGACACCATCATTTCCAGAGTCTGGAGCTTCTGCACCACCCTTCGCGACGACGGTGTTGGCTACGGGGACTATCTGGAGCAGCTGACCTATCTGATCTTCCTCAAGATGGCGGACGAGTACGGACGCCCGCCTTATAAGCGAAACGTTGGTGTCCCCATGGCCTACAGCTGGGCGTCGCTGAAGCCGCTCAAGGGGGCGGAGCTGGAAAGTCACTACATCGAGGTCCTGCGCGCTCTCGGCACGGAGAGGGGCATGCTCGGCCAGATCTTCACGAAGGCCCAGAACAAGATTCAGGACCCGGCGAAGCTCGCCCGCCTGATCGAATTGGTGGACAGCACGTCGTGGGTGGCTCTCGATGCTGACACGAAGGGCGACATCTATGAAGGGATCCTCGAAAAGAATGCAGAGGACACGAAATCCGGAGCCGGTCAGTATTTCACACCCCGCGCCCTGATCGCCGCAATGGTTGAATGTGTCGCGCCCGAGCCCGGAAAAACGATAGCGGACCCGGCCTGCGGAACCGGCGGATTTTTCCTATCTGCCTACGACTATCTGACGCGTGACGGCAACAAGTTGAACAAAGACGAGAAGGCCTTCCTGAAGACGGGCACGTTCTCCGGCAACGAGATTGTCGCGGGCACCCGCCGCCTGTGCCTGATGAACTTGTTTCTTCACAACATCGGCGAGATCGACGGTGACAGCCTGATTGCCTCGACTGATGCCCTTGTCGCCCAGCCGTCGCAGACAGTGGATTACGTGCTCGCCAATCCGCCCTTCGGCAAGAAGAGCAGCATGACCTTCACGAACGAGGAAGGGGAGCAGGAGAAAGACGATCTCACTTATAATCGCCAGGACTTCTGGGCCACCACGGCGAACAAGCAGCTCAACTTCCTTCAGCACATCCGCTCGATGCTCAAGACGACGGGCCGGGCCGCTGTGGTCCTGCCCGACAACGTGCTTTTCGAAGGCGGAGCGGGCGAGACCGTCCGCAAGAAGCTGATGGAGACCACCGAGCTTCACACCATCCTCCGCCTGCCTACCGGTATTTTCTATGCGCAGGGCGTGAAGGCGAACGTGCTCTTCTTCGACAACCGGCCTGCGAGCAAAACCGTGGCAACGAAGGAAGTCTGGTACTACGACTACCGGACGAACATCCACCACACGCTGAAGCGCAATTCCCTGCGACTGGAGAACCTGCGCGAGTTCATCGACTGCTATCACCCGACCAACCGCCACAAGCGCAAGGAAACCTGGCACGCCGAGAAGAACCCCGAGGGACGCTGGCGCAAATACACCTACGCCGAACTTGCTGCTCGCGACAAAACCAGCCTCGACCTCTTCTGGCTCAAGGATGATTCACTAACCGACCTCGACAATCTTCCCGAGCCCGACGTCCTGGCCGATGAGATCATTGAGAACATTGAGGCGGGCTTGCTCAGCTTCCGAGCCGTCGCTGCTGGGTTGATGAAGTCCCGGGATAGAAGGTGATGGCGACGATCACTTCTTGGGGCTTGTGGGGCGAATGGGACGGCAATCCGGTGGTGTCGCGTTGCTCAACCACCGGCTACAAGCCTGCACCCCTTGCGGGGTGCGATTTTGTTGGGTGTGGTTTCCGGTGGTGTCGCTCGTGCCGAGCTCAACCACCGGCTAGGGGCTGTCATCCCTGCGGGATGATGAGGCGGGAGAGGTGGTTAGGCGATGGTGCGCGGAGTGGGGGTAGACCCCTACGGGGTCCTGTGGTATTGTGTTGGTGACCGGGGGTACCGCGAGTGGGTCGCGGCACCCCTGACTAGTCACCGGTCGTCCCTACGGGACGCGGGCATGTGGGGGAGAACGCCGAGCTGGGGCTCAGCGCTCCCAGGGCGTGTTCGGAGGGTGGCATGTGGGGAGATATGCGGCAGGATGCCTGTGCCACTTTGGCGGGGCAGACGGAGGGGCTGTTATGGAGGTCACAGGGGGGATGCCTGTGGCGCTTTGGGGTGGTCAGACGGGGCGGGCGCGTTCGCCTTCTTCGATGAGTTTCCAGAAGTTTTTGCTTTTGGAGAGGATTTCGTCTTCGGGGCCGGCGATTTTGCTGCCGTTGCGGAAGAGGAAGTCGGAGAGGGAATTTTTGTGGAGGACGCGGTGGATGCGGACGCCGGAGTCGACGACTTCGAAGTAGATGCGGTAGCCTTTGGCGCGGAAGCGGTGGAGTTTTTTGCCGCTGCTGGAGATGAGGCCGAAGCGTTCGCCGTCTGGTTTCTGGAGGTCGTCTGGGGAGACTTTGAATTCGGAGAGGAGGTCGAGTTGGAGCAGCGTGTCGAGCTGGCTCATTTCTGCGGCGCTGATTTCGTTGAAGATGACCTGGAACACGATGGGGAGGGGTGGGAGGGCGAGGCTGGAGCGAGGTGTCAGGCTTCGATGCGTTCGGAGGCGGAGCGTTCGGCGAGGGCTTCGCGTTCGCGGGATTCGGAGTCGCGGGTGCGGCGGTCTTTGAGGAGATGGGCGAGGCGTTCGCGGAAGAGGGCGGGGGAGAGAGCCTGATGGATTTCGCCGTCGGCGCAGAGGGAGATCTGGCCGGTTTCTTCGGAGACGACGACGGCGATGGCGTCGGTTTGTTCGGTGATGCCCATGGCGGCGCGGTGGCGGAGGCCGATGGAGCGGTCTGAGAGTTCGCGCTGGCTGACGGGGAAGACGCAGCCGGCGGCGGCGATCCGGCCCTGGCGGAGGATGATGCCGCCGTCGTGGAGGGAGGTTTTTGGGTTGAAGATGGTGAAGACGAGTTCGGGGGCGAATTTGCTATCGATTTCGACGCCGGTCTCGACGAATTGGTCGAGGTCCATGCCGCGTTCGAAGGCGAAGAGGGCGCCGAAGCGTTTGGCGGAGAGTTGGGAGGTGGATTCCTCGATGGCCTCGACGAGTTGAAGGTTTTCGCGGGAGGTGGAGAAGAAGCGGGTGCTGCCGAGGGAGACGAAGGCGCGGCGGACTTCGGGTTGGAAGACGACGACGAGGACGACGCCAGCGAAGAAGGCGACGCTGCGTATGAGTTCCATGCCGAGGAGGTGAGCGGCGATGAGGAGGGAGAGGACGAGGACGGTGATCTGGGCGGGGACCTGGGAGCTA
>CANHUG010000043.1 GCA_947462995.1 Verrucomicrobiales bacterium
CGGATCGTGCGGATGAACTCGCGCGCTTCGGGCCGGGCGTCAGCCGAGGAAAGCAATTCCGCTTCCTTGAGGGCCGCCGCATTGTCGCGGGGTTCCTCTGTCTCGTAAGCGCGCTTCCAAGCGTGGAAAGCAAGGGCCGCCTGCGAATCGCGCATGTACACGTCGCCGAGCAACCGGAGGTCCTTGCCCTTCAATTTGCCCGCGCGGGCCAGAATCTCAAGATTCTCACTCGCCCGTTTCGTCTCATCCATCGTCACGAGAACCATCGCCTGACGCTGCACAAGATCGGTATTCTCAGGCTGATCCCGGATCATCTCGTCGTAAAGCGCCACAACTTCCGCAAACTTCGACTGCTCGACCAGCGCCCCGATCAATCCCATGCGCCAGTCATTCTTGTCAGGCTCGAACATCAGCGCCATGCGGAACGCCTGTTCAGCCGCCACGGGCTTCTTGCCGGAAAGCAGCGCGTGGCCGTACAGCCCGTAAGTCACCGGATCGTTGTCGCCCAGCCGGATCGCCGTCGAGAGGGACTTGACCGCGCCGGGATAGTCCTGCGTCTGGTGCAGCACATAACCAAGGGCGCGCCATGCCCGACGGAAGTCCTTGTACTTGAGAATCGCCGCCTTGTACAGACCCGCCGCCGCCGGCAGCGCGTTCCGTTCCACCGCAACCTGCGCGAGCGTGAATTCGAAAATGCCCGATCCCTTTCCGTCAGGCTGAATGGCCTGCTTGAGAGCCATCGCGGCTTCATCCTTCTTCCCGGCGGCCATCAGATCCTGAAACTGCGTCAGCACCGTCCGCTCATCGTCCGTTATCTTCGGCTCGACATCCGCGACCTGGCCGTAGTTGCCCAGAAACCGCGCCGTGAACTCTTTGTCTTTCCAGACATCGAGCGGATACGCCGGCGGGAACGACCCCTGCGCAGCAAGCGATGAAGTGAAGCCCGGAACAATCAGGCCGACGGCAAGAACAAAAGACCGCATGGAAGACATCGGAAAAAGGTTAGCCCTGGAACGAGAAGGGCTGATGCATTTTGAATGGCACCGGCCGACCGTCGCGCATTCCTGGTTTGAACCGCCACTGGCGGACCGCAGAGACACAATTCCGGAGCAGATCCGGATGGTCAGACTCGAGCGTCTTCACTTCCGCAACGCTGCCGTCCGACCCAACCACCAGCAGAAGCTTCACCTTCCCCGCCACCCCTTTGACAGGCTTCGGGTTCACCCGCGTGGTCACCGTCGGCTTGTTGTCAAGGTCAGCCGACGAAACCATGCCGCCACCGCCGCCAAGTCCCGCGCCACCCGTGCCAGTACCACCCGCAAATCCGACGCCGCCAAGTCCCGCGGACGAAGCACCCATCGAATCACCACTCGCACCGCCCAGCGCGGAACTGAGATCGGAAAGACTCAGATTCGCCATCGCCGGCGCGGCATCCTGCGCCGCCGCCGCCTGACTGAGATTCTGCACTTGTTCCTCCGTGTCCGAAGGCGGAGGCGGCTCGTCTTGCGGCCGCTCCTCATTCTTCGGTTCCTCCTTCTGCTGCTCAAGCTGCACGTTCTCGACCACCACTTTCTTGGCCTCAGCCGCCGCCTCGTGCTTCGGAATCAGCATGCCGCCAAACAGAAAAATCACAAGGTGCGCACCCACTCCGACCGTTAGGGCGAGCGCGAGCTTCGGGCTCTTTTCTTCTTTCTGAGCAGCACGGCGGGTGCGGAAATCCGCATCCGGCGGGAGTTGCACGGGAGCCTTTTTGGGACGGAAGAGCGACATGGCAGCAGGGGGGTTACTTGCGTTCAACCGACAGCCCGACATTGGTAATACCGAGCTTCTTGATTTCATCGACGGCCTTCACCATCTGCGTCCAGCTCGCATCGCCGTCGCCATTGACCATCACCTGACATTCCTTCGACTCCGCCTTCAGCGCGTTCAGCTTCACGCTGAGCTGCGGCGCAGCCACCTTCTCCTTGTTGAAGAACATCTCCCCGTTGGCCATCACCGTCACCGTGGCCGTCGCCTTCTTCTTGTCAGGTGCAGACGCCGACGATGCCGCCGGAACCTTGACCTTCATGCCCTCGTTCTTCGACATCGACAGCGCCATCAGCGTCATCGTCGCAAGAAGAAAGAACACGATGTCGATCAACGGAATGATCTCGATCTTGGCGACCTTCCTCGGCTTTTTGGCAAACTTCATGGCAGCGGTCAGGCAGCGGCTTCCGCAGTGGAAGCAATTTCATGCGTTTCCCTCGTAATCAGGCTGCGGGCGCGCGCCTTAAGCTGCTTGTCGCCATTCCGCTGGACGATCAGCTCCAGCCGGGTCGCCGCAGATTCAAGGTCGTGCTCCGCGTCTTCCACCATCTTGTTCAGATAGTTGAACGGAATCAGACCAGCCATCGCGATAAGCAGACCGAACGCCGTCGCAATCAGCGCTTCCGCAATACCACCAGTGATCGCGCCGCCACCCGAAAGGTCGCCCGTTACCATCGAAAACGTGTGCATCATCCCCGTAACCGTACCAAGCAGACCAAGCAGCGGCGCAATCGTGATCCCCGTGTCGAGAATCATGAAGCCCCACTTCATGCGTTTGATTTCCTTCGAAGCAGACAGGGACAAGGCGTCGCTGATGGACGTGTCGGCATGATCAAGCGCATAACCAAGCGCCCGCGCCACATAGTCAGTGCTGTTATTCCCGACCCGTGCAGCCGTATCAATGTCGTTCCGCTCCACTGCATCAAGCACCACCGCCACATCCTTCGGACGCCGACGGGTCTTCTCCCGCAGAATGAACCAGAGCCGCTGCAGCGCCGTGGACGCCACCAGAATCGACACAAAAAGCAGCGGCCACATGATCGGCCCACCCGCAATGAAGGTGTCAGCAAGGCTGTGCTTCTTCACAAACTGCTGAATGGCTGTGCCAAGCGATGGATCAAGCGGCAGAATGCCGGATCCCGTGGACGCGAGTTGCTGGATGCCGGGAGTCATAGCGGGGTCGAGGGTGCGGATGACAGGATTGGTGGAGCCAGTCTGGCCCATCGCGATCCCGGCGGTCTTACCGTCCGGGGAGGAAAACACTGCAACTGGGCCGATGAGCGCAAACTTGCCCTTCTGAACCACCCCGGCCGCATCAACGGCCTGCCCGTCAAACCGGGTCCCGCCAATGATCTCATTGAGCCGGGCCGCAGAGGTTTCCAGAAGCTTGACCTGAATCGCGAACTTCTCGCGCAGCGGCATCTCAATTACTTCCGGTGCCTTGCGCGCCGCGTCGATCTCCGGCAGATAGCGCTGCACTTCAGCCGGATGCAGCCGCCCTTCAAAGCCGCGGGCATACTCATCGAGAATGTTGGAAACAACCTGATTTTCATCCGCGCTCAGCTTGTTCGCAGCACGCAGGTTCGTGATGTCGAGTTCAGACTGATTGACCTCCATCAGAAGCGGATCCAGCGCCTCCTGCAAATCCCGCAGCGCCGCCTCGCGGGCCTGCAGTTCTTTATTAAGCGGATCCTTCTCCTTCTGAATGCCAGCCTGGACTTCACCAAGCTTGCCGAGGCTCCGGGTGAGGTCTTCGCTCGCCGAAGCCGAAGCCGTGGCAATCACCGCAGGTACCTTCGGCGGAAGTCCAGCACTCGGTTTGGCCGGAGCCTGGGCAACCGCAACGGAGGCAAAACCAGTGAATAGAAAAATGACGGAAATCGGGCGCATGGTCGTGTTCATTTCACGGTGGCGGGCAACGCAAAGACTTTAGGCGACCCGGATTTGTCGACGATCTCAATCACGTCATCGACGTCACGGGCGATCGCATTGTTGGTCGTCCACTCCCAGCCGTTCGGCCCCGGACGTCCCGTGCCGGCAAAATCCCCCGCAAGATTCACAAAGTATGCCTGCCCAAGACCGACATAGACCACCGTCACATTCGTCTCCCGGCCGTCCGGCAGCTTGCGGGTCTCCACCGCCTTGTGCAGCAGCGGATACACCTGATTCACTTGGTCAATCAGCCCGACAATCGCCTGATACCGCGAAGCAATCGGAATCACCTTCTCGCGTCCCTCCGCCTGTTCCTTCAGCGCTTCGGCACGCGCCTTCGCAGACGCATCGAGCTGCGCCACCAGAATATCGAGCTTCTTCTCCTTCGCGATCGCCTCAGGAACCATCGCCACCGCAGACCGCACCGCAGCCTCAAGACTGTCCGCCATCTTGTTCACATCCGTCGCCGCCTCGAGAATCAATGCCTTCTCCGCCGCCATTTCCTGCTTCTTCTTCAGCGCTTCCTCCTTCCGCTTGCGGGCATCGGCAAGCTTCGCCTCCAACTCGGTGATCTGGCCGTTCACCAGCTCGATCTGCCCCTTGAGCAGCGCCTTGCCCTCGTCCCAGTCCCGCCGTTCCTCCATGATCCGCTTCTCGGTCTCCGCCCACTTCTGCAGCGTCTCCCGGGTCTTCTCGTAGCTCACCGTGTCGTCTTTCGCCGCTGCAGCCGCGGGCTTCGCCGGGACGGCAGGAGGAGGCGACGCCGGTTGCTGCGCAGTAAGCAGCGCAATTCCGGAAAGGAGCAGGGGAAACGCAAAACGCAGGGAATTCATGACAGCCGATTCGCCCCCATGATATACCCGCCGCCCCCGCAGCGTGCTGGCTTCGTGGTGACAATCCTGTCACTCACGATTTCGTCACATGGACGGGACTTGACGGGTCAAACCCCCACCCGGGACGCTCAGTGCCGGAGCGCAATCCCCGCCTTCTCGATCGGATGCAGACCCCGCTCCGAAAGCGCCGGCGGCGATCCGTCAGGGAACATCTTGCCAGGATTAGCAATCGTCAGCGGATCCATCGCCGCACGCACCGCATGCATCACCTCCACATCATGCACCGTGAACATCTCGCCCAGAAACGCCTTCTTCTCCAGCCCGACTCCATGCTCGCCCGTAATGCTCCCACCCATCGCAATGCAGAGTCGCAGAATCTCCGCAGCAGCCTCCTCCGCCCGCTCCAGCGCCCCCTCCACCCGCCCGTCGAACATGATCAGCGGATGCAGATTCCCGTCCCCGGCATGAAACACATTCGCTATCCGGATCCCATGCCGGTCCGCAATCTCCGCAATGCCCCTCAGCGCCTCGCCAAGCCTCCGGCGCGGCACCACCCCGTCCTGAACAATAAAGTCAGGACTCAGCCGTCCCACCGCAGAGAAAGCGCTCTTACGCCCCTTCCAGATCCGCAGCCGTTCATCGTCATCGCGCGCAAAGGCACTCGTGCGGGCCCCGCTCTGCCTGATGATCTCATCCAACCGGACTCGCTCGCACTCCACCTGGTCATTCGGTCCTTCCAGTTCCACAATCAGCATCGCCGCAGCTTCCTTCGGATAACCCGCTCCAACCGCAGCGTCCGCCGCATCCATCGCCAGCCGATCCATGATCTCCATCGCTCCAGGAAGGATGCCGCTCGCCACAATCGCCGAAACCGCACTCCCCGCTTCCTCAGTGCTCGCATACCCGGCCATCACCGTGTGATAGCGCTCCACCTTCGGAATCAGCCGCAGCGTGATCTCAATCGCGATCCCAAAAAGCCCTTCGCTCCCGTTGAACAGTCCCGTAATGTCAGGGCCCGACCCTTCAAGGCTCTCGCCCCCGAACTCAGTCACCGTCCCGTCCGCTAGCACCACCTTCATCCCGGTCACATGATTCGAGGTCATCCCGTACTTCAGACAGTGCGCCCCCCCGGCGTTGAACGCCACATTCCCGCCAATCGTGCAGATCTGCTGGCTCGAAGGATCCGGCGCAAAAATCAACCCAAACGGCGCGGCAGCTTTCGTGACACTCGCATTGAATACCCCAGGCTCCACCACCGCCGTGCGCCCGATCGGATCCAGACTCAGGATCCGGTTCATCCGGTTCAGCGCAATCACCAGTCCCTTCGCACACGGCACCGATCCACCGCTGAGGCTCGTCCCGCTGCCCCTCGCTGTAAACGCCACCCGGTGCCGATGGCAGATGCGCACCGCAGCAATCACTTCGTCCGCAGTAAGACACACCACGATCGCTCCAGGAATCACCGAAAACGCCGTCAGCCCGTCGGATTCATACGCCGCAAGGTGCGCGGGCGAAGCAAGCAAGCGGTCGTCCGGAAAAACAGCGCGCAATTCTTCCATGGCCGCAGGAGTCAGCACCGCAGCGCCATCGGATCGGTCAGATGATACCATGCAGCCAGCATGGTGCCGCCCTCAGCCCCGCGCAACGGACGCTTCCACGGCCCTCAACCACTCCCTCCACCACTCACTCCCTCAGCCGCCACCCGCCCGACGCAGCCACTCCCGGCAGTCAGCAGGCGTCTCCATAAACAGGAGCGCTTCACAAAATGCAAATAACCCCGCTTCATCAAGCCGCCGCACCCGGGAATCCACTCGCCCCGCCAACCCCGGAAACTTCCGCTGCAGCAATCCCAGCGCCACCCGCAGGCTCGCCTCCCGCCTTCCCTCCTCAAGCCCAACCGCACGGCCTTGTTCTCGCCCCTCTTCACGCCCGTGGATGCGGCCGATCTGCACGAATGGATTGACGAGCTTTGGCATGGTGGCGAGTTCAGGTTCGGCTTGCGCAAGGTTAGCAAAGGTCTGTTCCACTTTCAAGGCCTGGCTCTCATCAAGCGGAAGGTAATGCCGGACAAAGGCGGCCGCGGCCGCAAGATCATCATCCGTCAGCTTCTGGCGCACTGCCTCCGCAAGCGTCTGCACAATCGCGTGCACCTGCTGGTCCCGATTGAGCACCATCAGCGAGGTCAGCGCCAGCGCAGCCACGTTCCGGCTGCGAAGATGCGGAACCGGATTCATCCGCCGGAATTGCAGCACCGGACAACGCACCTGCATGCGCGCCACCCGCCCGAAATCCCAGCGCAGCAACCCCGTGCACTTCGCTTCCGCCCGCAGCGAAGTCAGCAGCACCACCGGCACCACAGGCAGCCGGTACCGGATCGCGTCACGCATCGCATACTCAGTCGCCCTCTCCACAATCGCCTCCTGCCTTGAATGCTGGCTCTCGAAATGAATCAGAAATGCCGCCTCCCGACCGCGCTGAAAGGTCTTGAAAAGCAAGTCGCCCGACCGCCGGGGCTGCCGGCCGCTGCGCGGGTGTTCCTTGTCGATGTACTCAATCCGCGACAGATCCGCGAAAGCATCAAGTCCCGGAAGAAAACCCCGGCAGAAATCCCGCAACAGCCGCGGCTGCAGCAGCAATTGCTTGATCAGATCGTCGTGCGTCGGCTCGCCCCGGGCGCTCATCAGGCACCGTGGTCCCGCAAGCCAACCACGCAACCGAAAAGACGGTATCGCCGCTTTTTCGGCATTGCCGCCACACCTCTCAGTGATTGAACAGAAAACCAGGTGTGTTGATCAGCGCCCAAGCCAGATCCTGGGCAGCCGTCAGGCGCTGATTCGCTAGCTGCTGGCGACTGAGTGCCGCATCGCGGCGCAGCGAAGCCAGCAATGCCTCCACCACGACCGGCTGCTCGGCCGCAGCCACCGCATTCCGATGCTCCCCAAGGCCCGGATCCGGCGGCAATGGCTTCTCTGCTTCCACCAGCGCCGCACGCGCCGCCGCCGTCTCCTTGTCCCCAGCCGCCAGATGTTCAATCAGCGCCGCCTTCTGCTCCGGCGAACGCTTCTCCGCAGCCACCGCAAGGATCGCCGCAATATCCCCCGGCGCTCCGAAATTGAGTTCGCCCTCGGCATCCGTCACGCTGAGGCGGAACCTTCCGATGGGGTGCTTGCCGTCCGTGTACTGCTGGCGGAGAACCACCCGCAGCGACCCCGGACCGACCTCCAGTGCCTTCCCATCGACCGCACAGCTGAAGACCGCCGTCTGAGGCTTCCCGACCCCGTCAGGATAGATCCCCCAGCCGTCCGGGTCCGGACCGACACGGCCATCGATTGCCTTGGCAACTTCAAACTGCCCTTGCTGCGCCGTCGCCGTGGCTTTGCTGAATCGAATCGGCACCGGAGCCGCGTCCGCCGGGCTCGCAGGAGTCCATGCCGCCTCAATCTCGCTCAGCACAAAGTTTCCAACCTCGTTGCGGCCCGGCCCCTTCGCCGGAAGCGAATCGTCCGTCAGAGCTTCCAGCCGGATCCCGCTGAGTCTGGTGAGCGAAGTCGGCAGCGTCAGCGTGAAATCCTGCTTCCCGGACTCCCCAATCGCAAGGTAGCTTCCATCCGGCTGCCGCACTAGCGGGTTCTTCACCTGCGAACTCTCCGCCGCGGATGGCGTCGGCACCGCCCACGGTGTCTGCCCGGTTGGCTGCTGCTTCTCCCACTCAGGAATGCGGGCCGCAATCGCCACGCGCGCCGCCTCGATCGCTGCCTTCGCCGCCGCAATCCTCTCCACCCGCTGCTTCTCCATCTCCGCAACCCGCGGCACCAGCGCCGCCTCGTACGCCGCCAGCGCCGCCTTCGCTCCAGCAATCCGCTCGTCCCGCGCCTTCGCCGCCGCTTCCATCGCCGGACGCATTTCCTCCTCGCGCTTCGCCAGCGCCGCCTCTAACGCTTTGTGATCGGCCTCGATCTCCGGAAGCACCGCCGCCGCTTCCTTGATCTCGGACGGACTCGCCGGTCGGTTCAGAATGCGCAAATACAACTCGCTGATCAGCGTCGCATCGTCAGGAACACTCGCCGCAAGTTTCGCCAGAGCATTGTCCGGCTGAGACACCGCATCGCCAACCGTCGGCCCCGACACCAGCGCCATGATCGGCCCCAGCTGAAGGTCACTGCTCCGCTCGCATTCGCACGCACTCTCCCGAACCGGTCGGCCCGCGTTCGCCAGAAACCCGTCCGCCGGCCCCTGCAGGCTGTCCGCAAGCTGCGACGCCCGCACATTCCCCGGCAACCCGGAATTCGATCCCGTCACCGCATGAATCGCGTCGTACAACACCTCCGCAGGAAGCCTCCGCGGGATCGCATGGCTGTAATTCGTCCGGTCATCCTCGTTCCACCGGTTCGTCTCCATCCCAAGTTGATAGGTCCGGCTCTGACAGATCGTCCGGATGATGCGCCGCACATCAAATTTCCCAGCCGTGAACTCCGCCGTCAGCCACTGCAGCAACTCCGGATTCGACGGCGGATTGCCCGCCCGAATGTCGTCCAACGGCTCGATAATCCCGATCCCCGTCAGATAACCCCACAACCGGTTCACATAACTGAGCGCAAAATACGGGTTCTCCGGACTCGTGATCCATGCCGCCAGCGCATTCCGGCGCGTCGCATTGTCAGGCAGCGCCACACTCACCGGATACGGAAACTCCGGAGCCGCCACCTTCCCCGTCCGGTCGTGCTTCACCTCGCCCGCATCCCGGTCAAGCACCGCCTCAAACAACGGCCGCGCTCCCTCCACCGCCGACCCCCCGATGTTGCGGTCTCCGCTCGCAGGATCGCGCTCAAGCCCCACCCGCGCAAAGTACGCCGCAAGATGATAGTACTGATCCTGCGTCCAGCGCTCGAACGGGTGATCGTGACACTTGTTGCAGTTGAACCGGGTCGCCAGAAACAGGTGCGTCGTGTTCTCCATCGTCTCCGCCGGATCACGGAGAATCTTGTAGTAACCCGCAGCCGGATTCTCCCGATTCGATCCGGACGCCGTCAGGATCTCCCTCACAAACTGATCGTACGGCATGTTCGCCGCCACCCGCTCGCGAATCCAGTTCCTCAGCAGCGTCGCACCTTCCCCGCCCAGAAACTTGCTGTTCACCTGCAGCAGATCCGCCCACTTGTTCGTCCAGTGGTCAATGAACTCCGGCGACCCGATCAGCCGGTCAATCAGTTCATCCCGCTTCAGGCGCGCATCCCGCCCGTCCGCAGTAAACGCCCGGACCGCTTCCGCCGACGGCGGCAGGCCCGTCAGGTCAAGATAAAGCCGCCTCACAAAATCATTATCCGAACAGAGATTCCCCGGCATCGTCTTCATCCGCTCCAGCTTCGCCGCCACCAGTTCGTCAATCCGGTTATGCACCGGCGGAGCCTCCCACGCGAATCCACTCCGGTCGCCCATCACCGTCATCACCGTCGAGGCATACGCCCCTTCATACCGCGCCAGCACCGGCGCTTCCCCGCGACGCAATGCCGCCAGCAACCCGGACTTGTTATGCTTCGCCACATCCCCGTTGCCCGTCTCGATGAACGCCTCCCGCGTCACATCCCGGGACGTCCCATCCGCATAACGCGCCGTCACCCTGAATTGCTGCCGGTAACCTTCCCGCTGCACCACCGGAAGCCGCGGCTGCAACTCGATCGCCGTCACCCGCGGCGCATCATACTTCACCGGCATCCCCGCCGAAATCCACGCACGCACCGTGTTGTAATACGCATCGCCCGGCTTCATCAGCTGCCCACCTTCATGAGGAACCCCCGCACTGCCCTTCAGCAGCATCAGCGAATCATCCGGCGACGCCGCGTTCGTCCGCCGCCCCCGGATATCATCCGTGAACGCCCGGATGTCATACACAGGATCGTAACCCCGGAGGCTCAGCTTGAACCCCGCCTTCCCTTCCTTCGCCCCGTGGCACGTGCCCGCGTTGCATCCCATCCTCGAAATCACCGGCGTCACTTCCTGAATGTAATCCGGCACCCGATCGCTCCCCAGTCCCGTCACCCGTACCTTCACCGCCCCCGTCTGGCCACCCCACTCAATGCGGAGGGCTGCATCCCCTTCCGCCAACGGCGTCACCAACCCGGTCGCAGAAACCGTCGCCGCACTGCCCTCCAGCGAAACCTTCGCCGCTCTCGTCACATCCGCCGCCGTTCCATCCGCAAATACCGCCGTCACCAGCAACTGCCCGGAAGCCCCAGGTCCCCGCAGATCAAAGTCCGCCGGCGCAACGCTCAAGGTCTGAAGCCCCACGGACGCCGGAAACGTCTCCGGACTCTCCGCAGCCTCCATCACCGGCGGAGCAGCCTGCAACGCAATCGGCAGGGCGCAGAAAACAAAAGTCAGCAGCAGTTTCATGGCCCGCACCATACCCGGGATCCGCCGCGGGAAAGCACGGTTTCGCGGACGCACCCGCTCGCCCCTCCTCCAGTCACCACCGGCCCCGCAGCCCCGTCAGCAACCCCTCCGGCAACCGCATCGCCCCAGCCGCACCCCCGCAAAGAGACCCAACCACCGCCCCGCGATGGCAATTGTCCCCGCCAGCCATCGCATTCGCCGTGACCGCACCAGCAAAATCGTCA
Source organism: Verrucomicrobiales bacterium (assembly GCA_947462995.1). GTDB lineage: Bacteria > Verrucomicrobiota > Verrucomicrobiia > Verrucomicrobiales > V1-33 > V1-33. The sequence goes on from CANHUG010000043.1 coordinate 11,186, forward strand.
GCGTACTTCCACGCAAAATACAGCGACGCCGCGAACGCATCCAGAATATAGCACGCCGGACTCAACCTCCGCCCCACCACCGTCAGATCAGCCTCCTCCAACCACCCCGCCAGCTTCCGCGCCGACACCCATCGCGTTCCGTGCCGCAGAATCTCCTCCCGCAACCCCTCGCCACCGCGCACGCCCAGCAGCATCCGCGCAAACGCCGTCGCCGCCTCCATGACATCAGGGTCACCATGCGAAAACCCCACATGCTCCTTCACCGCAGCCATCGCCGCCTCCGGATCATCCCCTAGCCTCCCCACCAGCAGCGGAACCGGCACCAGCCCTCCAATATGCACGTCGCTCCCGCCGCACCGCCGCGGCTTGTTCCCTCGGGCATACACCGAAAAGAAATGCCGATGGTACTCCTCGACATAGGTGTCGCCGTGACTCCCCTCCGACAGCATGAACGCCGTGTACCGCTCCAGCCAATCGTCAAGATCGTAGCCCCCGCACGCACTCAGCGACTCATCAAGCACCCGCAGCAGCTGAAAATTCAGCGTGTTCTCCCCCGCCTCCAGCCCCTGATGATAGTGCACGCCGCGCTGGCCCCAATACTTCGCCCGCCCATGCAGAATGTCGCCGCGCTCGTTCTGCGCCTCGTAGTGCGACCGCCACAGAATGCTGTCCGGATGAACAGGCAGCGGATCCCGGAAGTCCGCCAGTTCGCCGTAATCCCTCCTCAGCGCCTCGCGGTCATAGTACCAGTGCCCGGGCATCGCCAGCGCATCCGCAATCAGCGCACCCGCAAGCATCCCCTCCGTCCGGTCGGCAATCGTTCCTTCAGTCGTCGCAATGCATTCCATGTCACCATCAGATACGGACCCCGCCCCGCCCCGGACTGAACGAAACCCCCCGTGACAGGATCACACCCATCTGGCATGCTCGCTGCCTATTCAATCCCCATGACTCGCCTGCTGCTCTTCCTGCTCGCCTTCCTGCCGGCTTCCATCGCGGGCGCAGCCCTCGTCAACTTCGCCCGCTCAGGCACCGCCACCGCCTCATCCGAAGGCTTCGGCTCCATCGCCGCAGACGGCAACGACGGCAATCGCAACGGCACCTTCGGCAACGGCTCGGTCTTCCACTCCCTCAATGAAACCGGCCCCTCATGGTGGCAGGTCGTCCTCCCCGCCGCCCGCACCATCGATCACATCCGCATCTTCAATCGCTCCGACGCAGTCCAGGGATCAGCCGCCAACTTCCGCCTCATCGCCTCCCGCAACGGCACCGAGGTCTTCAATCAGATCTTCCTCCCATCAACCGCCACCGACAGCAACAATTCCCGCGCATGGGGCACCTCCGCCCTCCGCGGTATCACCGCCGACACCATCCGCATCCAGCGGGTCTCCAATTCAACCCCGGCCATCAACTTCCTCACATTCGCAGAACTCGAAATCTGGGGCGCCGACACCACCGCCGACCCGCTCATCACGCCAGCCACCGTCACCGCATCCCCCGCCGGCGCCGGCACCGCCATCTCCGACGCCACCGACGGCGACATCAATGGCAACTACAACGCCCCAGGCATCCCCGTGTACCGCTCCAGCACCGGCGGCATCGGCAGATTCTGGGAGGCCGACCTCGGCACCGACATGCGCATCTCCTCGCTCCTCCTCTTCAACCGCACCGACTCCCCCGACACCAGCAACCTCCGCGTCTCCCTCCTCAACACCACCGGTGCCACCCTCTGGACCCGCGACCTCCCCTTCGCCCTCGGCACCGCCACCCCGTTCAACTACGGCTTCGAACTGGAACCAGGCATCGGAGCCAGAAAGGTCAGAATCGAAACCACCACCGCCGAAATCCTCACTCTAGCCGAAATCCAGATCTTCGGCACCCCGCTCGTCGTCCTCCCTCCAGTCGTCGACACCCGCCCCGTCACCGCCATCGGTGCCACCGGCGCTGAAACCGGAGCCGCCCTCCTCTCCACAGGCTTCGCCCCAACCATCGTCCGTCTCTACCACGGCCCCGCAGACGGCGGCACCAACCCCGCCGCATGGGCCTCCATGACCCCGCTCGGCACCCAGACCGCCACCGGCAATTACTCGCTCGCACTCACCGGCCTGCCCGTCGCCTCTCCCTACTTCGTCCGCGCCTACGCAGAAAACTCCGGCGGCGGCGACTGGGCCGACAGCACCCTCACATTCTCCACCCTCGCCGTCACCGCCCCGGCTCTCACCCTATCACCCCCCGCCTCCACCACTGGCTTCACCGCCCTCATCAACGGCACCATCACCAGCACCGGCAATGACCCGCCTCGCGTCCGCCTCTACTGGGGCTCCACCGACGGCGGCACCAACCCCGCCGCATGGGCCTTCTCCTCAGACCTCGGCGTCCGCACCGGCGGCTTCGGCCAATTCCTCTCCGACCTCCAGCCCTCGACTCCCTATCATCTCCGCGCCAGCGCCGCCAACGCCGCGGGCACCTCATGGACGCCCGCCACCATCACCTTCACCACATCCTCCAAAAGCGCCGTCGTCATCAACGAAATCCACTACGAACCCGCCGACCCTACCAAAAACTCCGAATTCGTCGAACTCTGGAACCCATCCACCTCACCCCAGAACCTCAGCGGCTGCCGCCTCGACGGCCCCGTCCAGTTCCTCTTCCCTCAAGGCACCTCCCTAGCTCCCGGCGGCTTCCTCGTCATCGCAGGCAACAGCGCCACGTTCCAGTCCGTCTTCGGCTTCGCACCAGCAGGTCAATGGTCCGGTCGTCTCAAAAACAGCGGCGACCGTCTCCTCCTCCGCGACGCCGCCCTCCAGTCCATCGACGATGTCGACTACGCCCCGGGATTCCCATGGCCCACCTCCGCCTCCGGCGCAGGCCCATCCATCGAACTCATCAACCCAGGCCTCGAAAACGACTCCGGCGGCTCATGGCGCAGCTCCACCGCCGCCGCTCCACGCCAGCAGTCCCCCGGTGCCGCCAACACCGTCTTCGCCCAGACCGCCCCCCCCTCCGTCAGCAATGTCCGCCACCTCCCCGTCACCCCGGCCGCAGCTCAGGACGTCGTCGTCTCCGCAAAAATCGAGGACCTCACCGGCGTCGCCTCCGCATCCCTTTCCTATCAATCCGTAAACCCAGGCACCTACATCCGCAGAACCGACCCCGCCTACGCCACCTCATGGTCTTCCCTCCCCATGAATGACAGCGGCACCAACGGCGACACCACCGCCGGCGATGGGATCTGGTCCGTCACCATCCCCGCCACCGTCCAGGTCCACCGCCGCCTCGTCCGCTACCGCATCACTGCCCAGGACTCCGCCGCCGCCACCATCACCGTCCCCTACCAGGACGACGAACAGCCTAACTTCGCCTATTTCACCTACAACGGCACCCCCGCATGGAACGGCGCTCTCGTCCCGGGCACCGCCGGCCCCCGCGGCACCGTCAACGCCTTCTCCCCCGCCGTCCTCGACTCCATCCCCCCATGGCACCTCATCGCCACCGAAACCGATGTCATCAGCTGCCAGTACAACAGCGCCTCCGACGGCGTCCGCTTCACCGGCACCATCGTCTACGACGGCAAGGTCTACGACCACATCCAGTTCAAAAACCGCGGCATCGGCTCCACCTACGTCAGCGGCAAAAACAAATGGGCCTTCTACTTCAACCGCGCCAGAAACATCCGCGTCCGCGACAACTGGGGCCGCTACTACGACCAGTCATGGAACAGCATGACCATGGACGCCGCCGCCTCCCCATGGTGCGCCGTCCACCGCGGCATGGCAGGCGTCGAAGAAGTCATCAGCTACCGCATCTACGACCTCTGCGGCGTCCCAGCCCTCCGCACCCACTACGTCCACTGGCGCGTCATCGACAACGCCGCCGAATCAGGCCCCACCCAGTTCGACGGCGACTTCTGGGGGCTCTACACCGGCATGGAACCCTACGAAGGCAACTTCCTCGACGAACGCAATCTCCCCGACGGCAACATCTACAGCATCGAAGGCTACGGCCCTGACCAGAAACATCAGTCCGAATCCCAGCCCATCAACGGCGCCGACTGGAACGCCTTCGCCTCCGCCACCCTCCAGGCCGGTCAATCCGAGGCATGGTACCGCGCCAATCTCGACATCCCCGCCTTCACCACGTTCCAAGCCCTCAACCGCTACGTCGCTAACGTCGACATCCGCGGCGGCGACAACTACCGCGCCTATCACAGACCCGCAGCTCCCTTCAGCGACAACCGCTGGGTCATCATGCCCTACGACCAGGACATGATGTGCCTCCCCGCCCACCACTGGGCCGCCACCATCGACGGCACCGTCTGGCCAGGCGTCTCCAATCAGTGGGCCGCCGTCACCCGCCGCCCAGCCATCGCCATCGACTTCCGCAACCGCTGCCGCGAACTCCTCGACCTCATCGCCTCCGACCCAGCCCCTAACGGCGGCCAGATGGCCCAACTCATCGACGAATACGCCCAGATGGTCAATCCCTCCGGCCTCGCCCTCACATGGGCCGACGCCGACGCCGCCATGTGGAACATGCACCCGCGCTCCGCCGGCACCGTCGGCACCGCCAACGGCTACACCAATCACCGCAGCAACTTCTACCGCGCCACCTTCGGGGATCAGCGCGGCTCACCCATGAACTCCGTCACCAACTGGACCCGTCGCCTCCCGGACCCCGACAACGACGGCTTCGGCGACTTCGAGGGCTCCATGGCCTACCTCACCGACTTCACCACCAATACATGGCCAGGCGGCACATGGGCCCGCAGCAACGGCAACCCCAAAGGCTACGGCTACAAATTCCTCGAATGGGAATCCCTCTACGGCGGCCTCGGCATCAACCCCGCCACCCCTGACACTTCCTTCCCAGCTAGACCCGTCATCACCTACACCGGCCCCGCCGGCTACCCAGCCGCCGCGCTCGACTTCCAAAGCTCTACCTTCACGCCCGCCGCCAACGGCACCACCTTCTCAGGTATGCAGTGGCGCATCGGCGAAATCGGTGCCCCTGGCATCCCCGGCTACACCCCCGGCACCCCGCGCAAATACGAAATCGAACCGGTCTGGACCTCCCCCGTCCTAACCGCCTTCTCCCCTTCCGTCCGCATCCCCCTCGCCAGCGTCCGCCCAGGCTCCACCTACCGCGCCCGCGTCCGCCACCTCGACGCCAATGGCC
>CANHUG010000044.1 GCA_947462995.1 Verrucomicrobiales bacterium
CGTCCCCACCGACAGTGGTGGCGTTGCTGGACTCCCCATACGCTCCGATGACGGCGGTGTTGCCGGATACGGCCACGGAGATGCCGAAGTTGTCACCCGGACCGGAGTTGCCGGGTTTGAGATAGGCCTGCTGGGCGATGGGGTCGATGGTCAGCGGGTAACGGGCTCCGCGCTCCTCCACGAGGAGCCGGACGCCGGTCTCTGCAGACGCAAAGTGCGAGGCCAGCACCTTGCCGTCGGCATCCCAGACCTTGAGGCCTGTGTAGTTCAGCACGGTCACGCCGCTGGCGTCCTGATAGAGCACAGCCTGGCCGTCGGCGGTCACGTTGGGTCGCAACGGGCCTCGGGTGGAGAGGGTGAAGGAGAGACAGGGCGAAGCGGAGGCCTCGGGACGGCGACAAGCCTGAGCCGGGCGCCTCGCGATGGTGAAACCGTGCTTCAGGCCGCGCTGGTCATTGACGAACCACTCCTCGACAGTGGCGTCCCACTGATAGGTCAGTTGCTGGCCCGCCGCCTGAACCCCTGGTATGCCGCTGATGACCGTCTGGTCATCCCCAAAGCCGTAGCTCTGCAACTCCAGACCCCAGGTCCAGCCGCCGCTCTGCGGGATGGTCTCGAAGCCACGCTGGTCGAAGGTCGTGAGCCACTGCTGCCCGGGGTTGCGCGCGTGCCAATGGCCCTCCCCGCCCTCGGCGGACTGAAAGGAATGAAGACCCGCCTCAAAAGCGACCCGGATGCCCTGCCAGTCCAACTTGGTCAGGCCCCTGGGCGTCTCGTCGAGCGAGGCAATGGACTGGGGCCGCCCCGGCTGCACCGGAGGCGCTGCCTTGACGGAAGGCACCGCGGCGGAGCAGATGAGCGTGGTCGCGAGTGCGGTGAAGATGAAGGAACGGTTGGTGTTCATGAGCGCGGAGCGGATGAATGAAGGTCGGGCATGCGAGCTTGGGGCAAGGGGGGTGCGGAAACAAGAAAAATGGAAGTTGGCAGGAGCCGGGGGGTGCCGGTTTCAGCCCTTGAGGATGGCGTGTCTGTCACAGCTGCGGCGACCAACCGGGGCGGCGGCGGCAACAGGGGCCACGCCCTCCCTGCGGGTGGCCATCCTTGTCGGAGAACTGGCGGATCGGTGCCGGGATTACCTGGTTCAGATCAAGCACGAGCTGTCCGAAGCCGGGCATATTCTGTTTTTCACACCATGGTTCATGCCGGAACTGGGCATGGACGTGCGGTCGATCGCCGGACGGCTGAAGCGCACCGAGGCCGACGCGTGGATCGCGGTTTCTGCGGCACGGCCGCTGCTCGAGTGGTTTGTGGCGCAGGAGGTGTGGGTATTTGCGCTGTGCGGCCGCCGCCGCGGGCTGCCGGTCGCGGGAGCCGGACCCGACAAGCCGCCGGCCATCGGCCGTGCCACCCGCCGGCTGATTGCAGTTTCTGCTGAACCGGGTCTGCGGGTGCCGGAGGATGTTTCGCTGATCTGCGCCGACGGCGATCCACACTTCGCGTGGTGCCGGCCATCGGTGGCCCATATTCACTCGGACATTGTACCGGTGGTGCGGCGGGCGGTGCGCTGGACGGCCAATCTGGCCCGCGGCAAACCGGACGTGGGCCAGACGATGACAAAATCCGAATTCATCGAGGGCGGAACGATCGGGCCGCCACCCTTCCTGCATTGAGGAAGCGGCCGATGGAGGAGTCCATGTCCTCGATCATGGCGGCGTAGACTGGGTCTTTGATGCTGGTGCGCTGGCGGTATTTGGTGATGGTTTCCGGGCGCGCCTGCATGGGGTAATGGACTGAGAAAGGCCACCAGTTCAGGAAGAACGGGACGTCCTTGTGTTTCTGGATGAAGGAGATGGCGTCGTCGGCGAGACGATCAGGCAGATATTCGCCTGCTTTCCCGTCGGGCATGGCGGGATTTTGATAGGGTGCGAAGTAGCTTGGTGGGCCGCCCATGGAATTGCCGCCGATGTTGAGCGCAAAGCCCTGTTTCTCCGGGCGGAGGTCGAGTTCGGAGACGCCTTGATCGTCGCGGGAACGATGGGAGAGGTGCCACTTGCCGATGTGGGCTGTGGCGTAGCCTGCGGCGGCGAGCCGTTCTGCGATCGTGATTTTTTCGAGGGGCAGGTGGCGGATGTTGTCAGCCTCGCGAAGGGACGAGCCGGGCAGGGAGAATCCTGCCGGGTTTCCGGGGGCGTGGTTGGTGATGCGGAGGCGGGCCGGCGACTGACCGGTCATCATGGCGGCACGAGTCGGGGTGCAGACGGGAGAGGCGGCATAGGCGTTGGTGAAGCGCATGCCTTCGGAGGCGAGGCGGTCCAGAGCCGGGGTATCCAGATGGGCGTTGCCATAGCAATGGAGGTCCCGCCAGCCGAGGTCGTCTGCCATGATGACGATGATGTTGGGTTTGCGGACTTCGGCGTGGGAGCGGCCGGGGATGAGGGTGGCTAGAGCGAGGGTCGCGAGGAGGCGGAATCGACCGGGGGATTTCATGGGTTTGGAGAGGGATGCGGACGATTCGGGGGCGTCACTGGGCCTTGGGTTGTTGCTGCAAGTCGAGGGAGGCTTTGGCGAAGGCTTTGCCCATGCAATCGAAGGTGGCGACACTGGCTGTGCCTTCCATGTTGGACTGGCCGGCGAGGATGAAGACCTTGAGGGGCTTGGCATGGGCGGGGCAGGGCTGTGATAAGCAGGTGTGCGGGCCATTTCATGAGTGGATCGTGTCGGAATGGAGGGAAATGTCGATGGGGATCGGGAGGGGCGTCGTTGGGGTGAGGTTCCTGATGGTCGGGAGGAACTCCTTGTTCGGGTCAATGCCAGTTCTGGAGGACGTCAGCGAAGTTCGTGGGGCGGGGAGGCAGGGTGCGCTGGGAGGGGGGTTACGGGCAGATACGGCTAATTGCGGGTAAATACGGCTAAATGTGGCTTGAAACGGCGGCGGGTGGGGTAGAGTGAGGCATGGGGTTTTTGTTGCCGGACACCATTCCGATTTCGACGGAGATGCTGCGCCTGATTTCTGAGGTTGACCGGTTTCGGGGCGGCTGGGACGCTGCGTTGCCTTTGGCGCCCGAGCGGTTGGCGGGTTTGCGGCGTGTCGCTACGATTGAGAGCGTGGGTTCCTCGACGCGGATCGAGGGAGCAAAGCTAAGCAATGCCCAGGTGGATGCGCTGCTAGGGAATCTGTCGCGGCAGTCTTTCGCCACGCGGGATGAGCAGGAAGTGGCGGGCTACGCCTTCGTGCTGGAGCAGGTGTTCGCTTTTGCCGACAGCATTCCACTGACGGCCGGTTTCGTGAGGCAACTACACCGTGATCTCCTTCAATACAGCACGAAGGACGAGCGACACCGAGGGGACTGGAAGACCCATCCGAACCTGATGGCGGCTTTTGATGCGGAGGGAAAGCAGGTCGGCATTCTCTTTCAGACCTCCAGCCCGTTCGAGACTCCGCAGCACATGGAAGCGCTGCTCGACTGGCATCGCCGGGCGGAGCATGATTCCGGGCTGCACCCACTGCTGCGGGTGGGCATTTTCGTGGTGATGTTTCTGGCGATTCACCCGTTTCAGGATGGGAATGGCAGGCTTTCCCGGGTGCTCACCATGCTGCTGCTTTTGCGGGCTGGTTATTCTTATGCGCCCTACAGTTCGCTGGAGAGCCTGATCGAACAAAGCAAGGAGGCCTATTACCTCGCGCTGCGGCGCACGCAAACCAGCTGGCAGCAGGGCCAGCCGGACTGGGATGCGTGGCTGGTGTTTTTCCTGCGTACGCTCCACCGGCAAACACAAGTGCTCCAGCAGCGGGTGGCCGGGCAGAAACCTGCTGCTGGCGGGTCGGTGGTGCTCTCTCCGGAGGCCCGGAAAGTTCTATCTCTGTTTGATGGCCGCGAAACTCTGACCACTCGCGAGACGGTGGAGATCACCGGGATCGCTCTGTCGACGGTGAAAGTCCGGCTCAAGGAACTGCTGGCTGCGGGTGTGATTGAAGCCCACGGCAGGGGCAAGGCGACGTTCTACCGCAGGAGATGAGGCAACTGCGTGGAGGCGGCATTCCTGCGGGAGGGGGCTTGTTGGGAGAGGGGCGAGGGAAGTGAGAAGTGAGAAGTGAGAAAGGGGGCTTGTGTGGGGAAAGGGAAAGGGGGGAGCGGCTGGTGCCGCTCCCCCCTGGTGGATGAGGATGAAGCTAGGGATTATGGGGTGACGGTGACGCGGAGGCGGGCGAATTTTTTGGCGTCGGTGAGTGGGATGGTGAGGGTGATGGTGTCGGAGGTGCCGTTGTCGGTGACGGTGACGCCTTGGGTGGAAGTGGCGGTGGTTGCGCCGACCTGGTAGAGGTCGCCGGCGGTGTTGGGGTCGCTGGTGGTTTCGATGGCGATGGCGACGTCCTGGGTGAGGGATCTGTCGGAGCGTTCGAAGGTGAAGATGAAGTTATCGCCGGTGATTTTGGCTTCGGGGCCGCCGCTGTTCGGGATGGTGGGGTTGGAACCGAGAACGTATTCGACGGCGTCGGCGAGGGAGTCGTTGTCTTTGTCGTCGGACGGGACGCCGGAGAGGGAGTAGGTGGTGACGAAGGAGGAGAAGTTGTCCTTGACTAGCAGGATCTGGCCGGTGGCTGAGAGGTAGTCGAGCGAGTAGCCGGCGGGGACGCCGACGGCGTTGAAGTTGCCGCCGATGGAGCTGGGGCAACTGGCGAGGATGTAGGAATCGGCGGTGGGAGGGTTGACGATGGAGAACCGGAGGGTGGCGCCGCCGACGTCGAGGAAGCCGTTAGCGGAGATGCGATCGGCGGTGGGGCCGTCGATCTGGCAGAGGTAGGTACCGACGATGGAAGTGTTGCCTGTGTTGATGGTTCCGATGGTGGTGTTGCCTGGGGAGATGGTGCCGCCGGCATTGACTGTGGGGCCCTGGGAGATGGTGCCGGTTCCGGCGAGGGTGCCGCCGCTTTCGACGGTGACTGGGGAACTGGGGAGGGTGCTATTGATCTGGAGCGTGCCGCCGAGGACGGTGGTGGGGCCGGAGAACGTCATATTGCCGGCGAGGATCTGGGTGCCGGGGCCGGTTTTGGTGAGGACGACGGTGCCGCCGTTGGTGCCGCCGTCGATGTTGCGGATGCTTCCGTTGAAGAAGTAGCTGGTGGAGGCGGCGGTATTGACGATGAGGTTGCCATCTGGATAGGCGGCGGTGTCGTTGAAGCCGCGGTTTTCGATGACGACGAAGCCACCGACGCCGTCGGAGACGAGCCCGCCGATGGTTTCGGTGAAGCCGTTGAGACGGAAGTAGGTGTCGGCCTGGCCGACGTTGGCCCATGTGACGATGCTGGTGTCGGCGATTTGTTCATTGCCGCCGAGGACGAGGCCGGAGGTATTGGCGACGAAGGCGAAGGAATCGAGGAAGATGTTCCCTGGGATGGCGGTCTGGCCGGCGTCTTTGGCGAGGATGAGACGGCCGATGCCTTTGAGGGTGGTGGTGCCGGAGTAGGTGTTGCTGGATCCGGTGAGGCGGAGTGTGCCGTTGCCTTGTTTGGTGAAGCCGGCGGTGCCCGCGATGGTCTGGGCCATCTCGGTGGTGCCGGTGGCGATGTTGATGATGGGAGCGGCGGAGCCGAGGGTCAGGGTGCTGCCGTTGAAGATGTAGCCGGCGGAATTGACGATGACGCGGTCGGCGGTGATGGGGGCGGCGAGGGTGACGGTGCCGGCGGTGCCGGTGAAGATGGCGGCCTGGCGCTGGCCGGCGTTGTTCCAAGGGGCGTTGGTGACTCCGTTGTCTGTGGTCCAGTTATTGGTGGCGAGATCGTCCCATGATCCGGTGCCGCCGGTGATGGTGCTGTCGCCCGGCGCGATGTCCCATGTGATGGTGGGGACGGAGGAGGAGACGTTAGGGTTGGTGCCGTTGGCGACCTCGTAGCCGTCGGAGTAGGTATCGCCGTCGGTGTCTGCGTTGAGAGGTTTGGAGCCGGTATTGGTGGCGCTGACGAAGGTGCCGGTGTCGGTTTCGACGCCGTCGGAGAGGCCATCGTTGTCGGTGTCGGCTTTATTGGGGAGCGTGCCGCGCTGATATTCCTGGATGTTGGGGCTGCTGTCGCTGTCGAGGTCGCCGGCGGCGTCGTTGACACCGACGATGAGATTGTAGAGGGTTTCCCAATCATCGTCCATGAGGTCGTTGTCGGTGTCCTTGGCTGGGACGATGTTGCCGAAGAACTGGGCTTCGGCGACCTGCATGGAGTTGGCGCTAGTAGCATTCTTCACGGTGGTGAAGGTCATGCGGTAGGCCCTGCAGATGGTGGTGTTAGTGAAGGTGACGATGGGGCCGGCGGCACCGCGGGCGACGGGGAGGGTGACGGAGCCGGAGCCGAGGAGCGACCAGACGCCGGTATCGTCCATGCCGTGGATCTGCCATGTGGCGGGGTCGCGGACGTCGGCGTCATTGGCGGTGGTGAGCTGGAAGCTGTCGATGATGGAGCGACCGGAGCCTGGGACGACGAAGAAGCCGGAATTGTTTTCGCCGAAGTTGAGGTATTTGGTGGAGGGGTTGCCGTCGATGGTGCGGGTGACGATTTCGCCGGCGGCGATGGCGCTGTTCCATCCGGTGGCGAGGACGGGGTTGCCGGGTGAGAAGATGGGGTCGCCGGTGCCGCCGGTGCCAGTGGTGAGCTGGATTTCGGCGATCTGCATGGAGTTGGAGGTGCTGAGATTTCTGACGGAAGGGAAGACGATCCAGTAGGAGGAGAAGGCGGTGGAGTTGGTGAAGTTGATGGGTGTGGCGACGGTGCCGCGGGTGGTGGGTAGGGTTAGGGTGCCCTGGGCGATGAACGTCCAGTTGTCGGCGAAGCCGTTGCTTTTGTCGGCGCTGGTGATGGGCAGGTTGGAGCCGAGGATGATGTAGCTGGCGGGGTCGCGTTCGGAGGAATCGTTGGCGGTGGTGAGGACGAGACTGCGGGCGGCAGCGGCGGTGGTTGGGGTGACGATGATGCCTGAGGTGTGGCGGCAGAAGTTGAGGTATTTGGTGGCGGGGCTGCCATCGATGGCGAAGCCTGGGGCTTCGCCTGCGGGGTAGTTGACGGCGGCGAAGGTAGTGCCACCGGGGTTGCCGCCGGCGGTATCGAGGTCGTAGGCGAAGATGGGGTCGCTTGGGGCGAGGAGGGGAGCGGCGTGAGCGGCGGCGGAGGCGAGGAGAGAGGCGGCGGTGAGGAGGATGCGGTGCGCGCGGTAAGGAGAGGCGGAGTAGGATTGGGAGGGGGTGTTCATGGGGCTATTGGGTTTGGAGGGGATATCTGGGGGAAACGGCGTGGGTCCGGGGACAGACCACGGGAGTTCCTTGAGATGAGACGGGACGGCGGTACCGTGTGCCTTCATGAAGGCATGGTTCAGGAAGGAGCAGATCGTGCGCCAAGCGTGCGGGAATGCTTGGCGGGAGGGCCTGAGGGGGGGATGGCGGGGGGATCAGGCGCCGAGGCTGCGGGCTTCGGCGGTGATGTCGCCGTCGAGTTCATCGAAGCTGATGATCATGGGGCGGCAGCAGATTTCGCAATCGTAGTCCCATTCTGCGGGGAGTTCTGCGAGGGAGGGCGGGTGGACGCCGAATTCCTCGAAGCAGAATGGGCAGACGACGGGGACCATGGGGTGTGCGGGCGGTGGGCCGCAGGGGAGTGGGGAGATTACTGGAGGTCGGAGACCATGACGGAGCGGCGTTCGCGTCGGCCGAGGACGCGGGCCTGCTGGATGACGGCGGCGGTGGATTCCTCGAAGCGGTAGCTGGCGCAGTTCGGGCAGGTGTGGGCCTTGACGACGATGATGGAGTCGCAGCCTTCGCAGATTTTGTAATTTGCGGGATTTCTGACGATTTTGTCTGCCTGTTTGGCTCGGTCCTCGGGGGAATCTGAAAGTGGTGCCATGTATTTGAGTGAGGTACCGTCGTGCGGGGTGGGGAATTTTCAAGTTTCGTCGCTGGGGAATTCCGGGGGGTGGGGGAGCCGTGGATGAGGGAGAGGGAATTGCTGGTGCGGGGGCGGGGAGCGAGGGTAGAAAGGAGGGGTGATGAAACGAATTGTCTATTTTCTGGTTGGAGCGGCTGCGGTGGCGGAGGCGGAGGTGCCTTTGCCGGGGGTGCTGGTGGAAGGGATGAAGATTGAGTTGGTGGCGAGCGAGCCGGAGATTCGGACGCCTGTGGGGATTGCGGCGGCGGCGAACGGGGATTTGTATGTGGTGGAGAACAACACCCACCAGGTGCGGCCGGATTACAGCGGGCCGAAGAGTGATCGGATCCGGCGGTTTCGGAAAGGTGCGGGTGGTCGGTGGGAGGCGACGACGTTTGCGGAGGGATTTCGGAATGCGATGGTGCTGAAGATTGATCCGGATGGAGTGCTGCATCTGACGCAGCGGGACAAACTGCTGAAGCTGGAGGATGTGGATGGGGACGGGGATTGTGACCGGGTGAGTGAGTTGGTGCGGTGGGAGACGAAGGGGGATTATCCGCACAACGGGATGAGCGGGATGGCGTGGAGTGCGGACGGGTGGATTTATGTGGGGAGCGGGGAGAATCTTCAGGAGAAGTACACGGCGGTGGGGGCGGACGGGAAGCGGATCGAGTACACGCCGGGGGGAGCGAATGTGTTCCGGGTGAGGCGGGACGGGAGCGGGTTGGAGGTGGTGGCGACGGGATTGTGGAACGGGTTCGGGCTGACGTTTGACGGTGCGGGGCGGTTGTTTGCGGTGGACAACGATCCTGACAGTTGTCCGCCTAACCGGTTGCTGGAGATCGAGGCGGGGAGTGATTACGGGTTCAACATGGCGTATGGCCGGGCGGGGGTGCATCCGTTTCAGTGCTGGAACGGGGAGATTCCGGGGACGCGAGGGATGGTGAGCGGGGTGGGGGAAGCGGCGACGGATGTGATGGACCTGCGGGTGACGGGGTTCCGGAAGGCGGGGTTGCATCTGATGGTGACGTCGTGGGGGGACAATCAGATTGAGACGTATGGGTTAGTGAATGGGGTGCGGGGGTTGGAGGTGGCGGATCGTCGGGTGGTGGTGAAGGGGGATGCGGGGTTCCGGCCGGCGTGTCTGGCGGCGGCGGCGGATGGGAGTGTGTATGTGACCGACTGGGCGGACCGTGAGTATTCGGTGCATGGGAAGGGACGGATCTGGCGGTTGAGTGCGACGGGGGCGGCGGCGGTGCGTGCGGAGGAAGCGGTGTTAGCGAAAGTGGCGGTGGCGGAGGAAGTGATGAATCCGGAGGTGGCGGCGGCGGTCATGATGCGGAGGGGCAAGACGGCGGTGACGGAGGAGGGAGTGCGTGGGTTGCTAGGATCGAAGGTGCCCGGGGCGGTGCGGGTGGCGATGATGGTGGCGGGGGAGAAGCGGATGGCTGGGTTGAAGGCGGAGGTGGAGGGGGCCCTGGGGCGTTTTCCGGCGGATCGGGATTTGTTCCGGACGGGGGTGGCGGCGCTGGAGATGATGGGGTTGGCGGAGGGGGCGAAGCCGGAGGGACAGATTGACGGATTTCTGGTGAGGATGGTGGTGCAGCGGGAACTTCCGGCGGCGGTGAGGGGACTGGCGATGGTGTCGCTGGGGAACCGGGAGGCGGCGTCGCGGGTGCTGCTGGAGGTGTTAGGTGAAAAGGATGATGCGGTGGCGGCCTTGGCGGCGCGGGCGCTGGGGGGGATCGGGCAGAAGGCGGTGGTGGAGGCGCTGCGGGGCGTGGCGCTGGACCGTGGGCGTGGAGTGGCGGTGCGTTTGGAGGCGTTAGGTTCGCTTTCGGGGAGAGAGGATGAGGAGTTGCTGCCATTGCTTCCGCTGCTGGAGGAGAAGGGGGCGCCGGAGCTGGCGCGGGAGGTGGTGAGGACCTTGAGAGGAGCGGTGGGGAATGGGGAAGTGAAGGCGGCGTTCGAGCGGCTGAAGCCTGGGGATTTCGGGGTGCAGGCGCAGGTGGCGATGGTGCTGGGGCGGCCATCGCCGGAGATTCGGCCGGCGAATGACGAGCAATGGCGGGAGGCGTTGCGGAGTGGCGGCGGGGATGTGGCGGCGGGGCGGCGGGTGTTTTTCAGTGCGGCGGCGATGTGCGGGTCGTGTCATGTGGTGGAGGGACGGGGGAAGGCGGTGGGGCCGGATTTGAGTGTGATTGGGAGGACGGTGGATGGGGAGAAGCTGTTGCGGTCGGTGCTGGAGCCATCGCGTGAGGTGGGGCCTCTGTATGGGGTGCGAGTGGCGACGATTAAGGACGGGCGGGTGATGAGCGGGGTACTGGCGGGGGTGCAGGATGCGGGGCGGCTGGATCTGGTGAATGCGGGGGGAGCGGTGCAGAGTGCGCTGCGGCATGAGGTGGTGAAGGTGGAGACGGTTTCCGCGTCTCTGATGCCGGATGGGCTTGAAAGCGGGCTGACTGTGCAGGAGTTCCGGGATCTGATGGCATGGCTGGCGACCCTTCGCTGAGCGGCCGAAACAAATCTGAATTGAGACATGAAGTGCCGAGAAACTGTGAAGCTGATGGTGGTTGGGGTGGTGATGGCTGGGTGCCGTGCGCAGGCTCCGTTGTCGGAATTGAAGCTGGAGGAGAAGGCGCAGCCGGGGGTTGGGTGGCGGGCGGCGGATGGGCGGAAGACCGAGGCTGAGCCGACGGCGTGGCTGGATCAGTTTGACGATGAGGGGATGCGGCGTGCGGTGGGTGAGGCGGTGGCGAGCAGTCCTGATTTGAAGGCGGCGGCGGCGCGGATGGCGCAGGCTGAGGCGAGAGCGGTGCGGGCTGGGGCGCCGCGTTTTCCGACGTCGGGACTGGGATTGCGGACGAATGAGGATTGGCGGCAGGTGGTGGCAGGGCCGGGGGCGGTGATCCGGCAGCAGCAGAGCGTGTATGCGTTGAACGTGGATATTTCG
This sequence comes from Verrucomicrobiales bacterium, assembly GCA_947462995.1. GTDB lineage: Bacteria > Verrucomicrobiota > Verrucomicrobiia > Verrucomicrobiales > V1-33 > V1-33. The sequence goes on from CANHUG010000044.1 coordinate 10,854, forward strand.
TGGGAAGTGGACGTGTGGGGACGGGTGCGGAACAATGCGAATGCGGGGCGTGCGAATGCGGAGGCGGCGGCGGCGGATTATGCGGCGGCGAGGTTGTCGCTGGCGGCGAACACGGCGCGGGCGTGGTGCAATCTGCTGGAGGCGGAGTGGCAGACGCGGCTGGGGGAGAATACGGTGGCGAGTTTCCGGGGGAATCTGGCGACGGTGGACAGTAACTTTGACAAAGGCGTGCCGGGGGTGACGGCCTTGGATGTGAGGTTTGCGCGGAGCAATCTGGCGTCGGCGGAGGCGAATCTGGAGAACCGGAAGCGGGGGCGGGATGAGTCGCGGCGGGTGCTGGAGGCGCTGATGGGTCGGTATCCTGCGGGGGAGGTGGCGACGAGCGGGCAGTTGCCGAAATTGCGCGGGGAGATTCCGGCGGGGTTGCCGTCGACCTTGCTGCTGAGGCGGCCTGATATTGCGGCGGCGGAGAGGAGGACGGCGGCGGCATTGCAGCAGGCTAAGGCGTCGAGGAAGGTATTGCTGCCGACGTTCCGGCTGACTGGGGATGCGCGGACGATTTCCGAGGATCTGGCGGAGTTGCTAGACACTGACAAGATTATCAAGAGTTTCGTGAAGAGCATGTCGCAGACGATTTTTCAGGGCGGGGCCTTGCGTGCGGATGTGAAGGCTGCGGATGCGCAGGTGGAGGAACTGGCGCAGCGGTATGCGTCGGTGGCGCTGACGGCGTTCCGGGAAGTGGAGACGGCGCTGGCGGCGGGGGTATTTCTGGACGGGCAGATTGTGGCGCTGCGGAAGTTTACCGAGGAGTCGAAGGAGGCCGAGAAGCTGGCGGTATCGCAGTATGAGCGCGGGCTGGCGGGGATTCTGAATGTGCTGGAGTCGCAGCGGCGGGCGTTTGATTCGCAGAGCAGCCTGATTCGGGCGGAGAACCAGCGGTTGCTGAACCGGATTGATCTTTGTCTGGCGCTGGGTGGAGGGTTTTGAGGGAGGGAGAGGGGACCGCGAGTCCGTGATGGGAGGTGCTTGCGGTGGGGTGGGGGCGGGGCATGAGGGTTTGGGATGAATGCTGCGACCCGACTTGCTGTGATGGCTGGAGTACTGATGATTGCCGGAACTGGAACTGGCGGGGAGCCTGTGGCTGGTGGGGTTGGGAATGGGTTGTTCGAGGTGGGGCCGGAGTACCGGATGGATCCTGATTTGAAGGATCGGGGAGCGGCGAAGGGGAAGCAGTTTGAGATTCTGATGAAGCTGGCGGACAGCAAAGTGTTTCGCGGGGATGACGGGACGCTGGAGCCGACGAAGAAGCCGGTGAGGGAGGTGAGGAAGGTGACGGTTTATGTCCCGGCGGCGTATGTGGACGGGACGCCTGCGCCGTTGCTGATCATCCATGACGGGCCTGGGCCGCTGGGGTTGGTGAGGCATGCGTTGGACAACCTGACGGTTTCGAAGGATGCGGAGAGGAAGTTGCCGGCGTTTGTGGCGATTGCGGTGGAGAATGGGGGTGATGACGGGAAGGACAGCGAGCGGGGGTTGGAGTATGACACGATGAGTGACCGGCTGGCGCGGTTTGTGTCGGAGGAAGTGCTGCCGGCGGTGCTGGCGGATGGGAAGTTGCGGGCGGCGTATCCGAAGCTGGCGTTTACGAAGGATCCGTGGGGTCGCGGGGTGCTGGGTTGCAGTTCCGGGGGAGCGGCGGCGTTGAGCATGGCGTGGTTCCGGCCGGATCTGTTCCGGAGAGTGGTGGCGTATTCCGGGACCTTTGTGGATCAGCAGGATGACGATGCGCCGGAGGAGAAGCAATTTCCGCTAGGGGCGTGGGAGTATCATTCCGGGATGAAGCTGATTGAGAAGAGCGAGAAGAAGCCGTTGCGGGTGTTCACGCATGTGTCGGAGAACGACAATCGGGCGGGCGATGCGGAGGAGACCTATCACAACTGGGTGATGGCGGGGCAGCGGACGGCGGAAGCGTTTCAGAAGAAAGGGTATGAGCACCGGTATGTGTTTTCGAAGAAGACCGGGCACTGTGACCGGCGCGTGTTCGAGCACACCCTGGCGGACACGCTGGTGTGGTTGTGGCGCGGGTGGCCGGCGAAGTGAGGGATTGGCGGTGGGAGTCAGCGCGGGGTGATGCGGAGCCGGAACCAGCGATTGGCTGGGGCGGTGACGGGGTTAGTGCTGCGCCAGCCGAGGAAGAGCGATCCGTCGGGGCGGCGGGATCGTTCGAGGAGGACCGCGTCTGGTTGCCATGAGACGAGATCGGCGGAGGATTCGGCGGAGATGATGACGTCGTCGGTGGCGTGTGGGACGGAGATGGCTAGGGTGAAGAACGGTTCCGGGCCGCGACCGGCGTCGAGGATGGCCTGGGCTGGGACGATGCGCGGGGAGGAATCCGGGAGGAGCGGGTGGGTACCGAGGGCGTATTCGGCGAGGGAGGAGAAGCCATCGCCGTCGGGGTCGTCAGCGGGATTGGAGAGCGAGAAGCTGAGGAGATAGGCGGCGAGGTTTCGGGAGTCGGACGTGCCCGGGTTGCCGTTGGTGGCCGTGCCGCTGCGCCAGTTGGCGGGGAGGGCGTGGTCCGGGAGGGAGGATGGGGCGATGAGGACGAGCGGGAAGCCGTTGCCGTCGGCTTCGGCGGGCCATGGGGAAGCGTCGTCGTAGGAGAATTCGCGGATGGGAGTGCCGGTGCCGAAGCTGAGACGGATGGATTCGCCGGCGTTGGAGAGATTGTCGCCCTGCTGCCATGAACCGGCGACGATGGTGTTGGGAGGGAGGGTTGGGTAGCGGGCGGCGAAGGCGGCGGGGTTGCGGACGACGATGGCGCGCTGGCCTGGGGCGAGGGAGGGGGCGGCGCTGTTGGCGAAGTCGAAGTCGATGCCCTTGGTGAAGCGGACGGCGGAGAGATCGAGCGTGATGGGGCCGACGTTGAGGATTTCGATCCATTCGAAGTCTTCGGGGTCGGTGGAGACGAGGGCTTCGGCGCTGGAGGGGTCAGGCGGGTGGTACATGACCTGGGAGACGACGAGGGAATTCAGATAGGGGGAGATGTCAGGAGGGGCGGTGGTGAACTGGGCTGGGGGGCTCCAGTGGCTCCAGCGGCCGTTGGCGTCCTTGTGGCGGACGCGGGCGCGGCAGACCGTGCCTGGTCTGACGGCGGAGGCGGGGATGGTGATGGAGGGGGAGAAGGCGGGAAGTTCCGGGGAGAGCCATGCGGCGTCGATTTCGTAGAGTCGCGGCGTGTGGCGGTTGAAGCGGTTGAAGTCCGGGGCGGCGGGGTCGGTGACGGGTGCGAGACGCCATTGGATGGCGGCGAAGGCGGCGTTGTTGCGGCCGGAGAATGGGGAGGAGGAGAAGGCTAGGGCGTTGACGGGGATGGGGTTGGTTCCGGGGATGGAGCGGGAGATGACCGGGGTGGCGGGGACGAGGTTTTCCTCGGTGGCGGTGAGGATTTGAGAGGTGATGACCGAGCGGCGGGTGTTGATGTAGTTTTTGAGAGTGGTGATCATGCCGGAGAAGGAACCTGCGGGGGAGCCTGCTGCGGAGTTGGCGATGCCGTCCGGGGAGTCGGCGGAGCGCTGGTAGAAGCGGCCGTGGCCGGCTTTGGAGGGATTGACGGCGGAGGAGACGAGGATGGGGTTGTAGTCCCAGAGGGCGCGGTCGGCGTCGACGAAGGAAGGCTGGTTAGGCTGGTAGATGACCGAGGCCATTTCGTCGATGAGGAGACCGGTTTGTTCCTGATTCCAGAGGAGGTCGAGGATTTCGCGGGTGCGGTTGCGGAGTTCGGAACGGATGGCGGGGATGCCTGAGGTCGAGCCGTTGCCGAAGACGGGGGCGAAGAATGGTTCGGTGGAATTGCCGCTAGGGGCGAGCCCGGCGATGCCGGAATCGGCGCGGTACATGTTGTCGGCCCATGTGAGGTCGAGGTCCCATGGGACAGGCTGCCAGCGGGAGGTGAGCGGATTGCGGTAGAAGCAGTAGTTTTTGCCGTCGCCGATGTCGTAGTGGTGGATGCAGTCGACGATGGCGCGGTAGTTGAAGTAGGCGGGGAGATTGCAGTTGGCGCGCCACCATGATTCGGAAGGTGTGAAGGCCTGGAAGGCGACGAGGTCGGATTTATTGTCAGGCTGGCCGGCGCCCTTGTTGTTGAGTTCGCCGGTGCCGTTTTCCATTTTGTAGAGATTGCCGTCGGGGAGGTTGTGTTCGTCGAGGAACTGGCCGTCGGGTTGTTCGACGGCGAGGTAGAGCCCCTGGAAGTCGTCATCGAACTGGGAGGCGGAGTTATTGGATTCGGATGGGCGTTCGATGATGCGGAAGTGAGCGAAGTTGGTGTGTGCGGCGGGGATTCCGGAGAGTTGGAAGAGACGGAAGCCGACGCTTTCGAAGAGACCTTGTTCGCCGCGGTGGAGGAAGTCGCCCTGCTGGATGCAGGAGGAGAAGTTGAGCTTGCGCCATTTCTGGGAATAGGGGCGGCCGTAGTTGTCGTAGGCGGCGAAGTCGTGGCCGCGGTTGAAGTCGAACTTCCACATGTTTTTGCCCATGGCGAAGCGCCAGACCCCGCCGCGGGCGCGGTAGCGGATGTGGTCGTAGACGACGCCGCGGTGGCAGAGAGCGCCTTTCCAGTTGTAGAGACTGTGGGTGTAGGGAGCGCCGGCGGGAGAGGTGGAGCCGTTGGGATTGGTGACGGGGATGGATTGAGCGGCGGCGTGCTCGGTGGTGGAAGTGATGAGGTGGAAGGGCGGGACGGATTCGAGGAGAGCGGGTTGATAGGAGACGGGCGTGGTGGTGCCGGGGCGGGCTGCGCCGGACCATGCGGGAATACTGTCGTAGACGAAGTAGGCGAAGTTCTGCTGCGGGTCGTCGGCGTAGGGAGTGCGGATGGAGGAGTTGGTGGAATCGGTGGCGGAGATGCGGTAGCGGATGAGACGGCGGTGCTGCTGGACGGTGGCGGGGATGAGGGCGGAGAACGTGCCGTCGGCGGCGGCGAGATCGCCGTTGGTGCCGTCATCGGACATGGGGAGGGCAGTCCATGAGGCCGGGAGATTGTAGCGAGGGTCGGAGTCGGAGATGTAGGTGCCGGGTTCGACGATTTGGTAGGAGAGAGAGACGCTGGTGACGCCCTCGGGGTCGGTGATGCGGGCGGAGATGCGGACGGGATTGGTGGAGCGGGGCCATTCGGCGGGCGGGTTGGCGGAGACCTCGGCGTGATTGACCTGGCGGACGGCGGGCGGGCAGAGAGTGGAGAGCGAGCGGTTGGGAGCGAGGGGAGTGGGGGTGCCGCTGCTGTTGCGCCAGTGGCCGCCGAGATTGTTGTCGAGGGCGGGGTGGATGAGTTCGATGGAATTGTAGGGCAGGTCGCC
>CANHUG010000045.1 GCA_947462995.1 Verrucomicrobiales bacterium
TCCCAGGACGCCGACGAAGCCCCCGCCTCCACACCTTCCTCCACCGCCGCTCCCCGCACCCGTCAGCCATGGGTCCCCGCTCCCTTCCCTGACGAAAAACCCGCTCCACCCAAGCCGCTCCCCGACCGCGTCATCTACCGCGGCCACCCCTCCATCCTAACGTACTGGCGCACCGGGCTCTTCGCCTTCGTCCTCGCCGGCGGCGGCTTCCACCTCAGCGACTGGCACCCGGAAACCTCCGCCCTCGGCCTCATCGCCGCCCTCCTCGTTCTCCTCTGGGGCTCCCTCAACCGCCTCAGCCACTGCTACCTCATCACCACCCGCCGCGTCGAGGTCATCACCGGCCTCATCGCACGCAGCAGCCGCGAACTCCGCCACCACGACATCCGTTCCATCAACGTCGAACGCCGCGGGCTCTCCGGCCTCCTCGGCATCGGCAACATCATCTTCTCAGCCACCGGCGGACGCGAAGACGATGTCTCCTTCCTCCGCATCCGCCGCACAGATTCCCTCAAAGACCTCGTCCGCAAACTCCAGGCCCGCGCCACCCACTGACGGCAAGCCATCCCATGGCCCCCGCCGCAGGGCGGGCTGCGCTAGCAGCCCACCCGACGCGCCCTCAGGGCACTTCAGCCTTCGTAATCCCGGTCACCTTCACGCGCCGCGTGATGTTGCTCTCTTCCGTCGGAAGATCCACTTCGTCACCAATCGTCCGACCCACCAGCGCCGCCCCGGTAATCGACAGATAGGAAATAATCTGGCGCGTCAGATCCGTATCCCACGCCCCCAGAATCGTAAACCCTTCTGCTACACCAGTCGCCGTATCCACCAGCGCCACACTCGTCCCGATCGACACCTTGTCCGTCACCGCATCCGCAAAATCCGTACCCTGCGCACGCTGCAGATCCCGCTCCATCTCGAACTTCCGCCGCGCCAGCACCCGCGCATATTCCTTCGCTGACTTGTACTCGAAATTCTCACGCAAGTCCCCGTAACTCCGCGCAATGCTGATGTCCTCGCGGTTCTTCGGCAACTCCACCGTCACAAGGTGATCATACGCCTTCTTCTTCTCCTCAAGGCTCTTCCACGAAACAATCAGCGCCTCCTCTTCCTCTTCGTCCCGTCCTTCGTGGATCAGCTCCTCGATCTCCGGATACACCCGGATAAACCGCGCCAGCAGCGACCGCTTGCCCATGTCGTCAATCGCAGGCGTGATCATCATCTGACGCGCAAAAATCCTCACCTGCGGCAGTTCCACCCCGGTAATCAGATCCGCAATCAGCTCCCGGTCGTCAATCAGCGCGTTGTACACACGGTTCGCCTTCCGGTTCTCCTCATCCATGTGATCCCGCTCCATCGCCGACAGCAACGCCCCGCTCATCTCAGGCCCGAACACATCCGACGCAATCCCCGTCCGCTCCCGGCACAACCACGCCAGCGCTTCCGATGACAAGGTCCGATGCAGAATCCCAATCTTCAAAAAGGCATTCATCTTCCCGATATAGCCCTTCTCTTTCAGCACCCCGCACAGCTCATTGATGCTCCGCGCCGGCAGCTTGTTGATCAACGGCAGCAAACTCTCCACCCCAGCATCCCCAGCCGCATCCACCAGCGCATCAAACACCCGACGCTGCTTCGTCACCGCCAGACTCCCCACACACTGCGCCAACCGCGGCCCGTCCTGCACCATCGCCACCGCCAACCCAGGCGACGTGTCCGCATGCAGCGCCGGTACCTTGTCCCGCAACTCATCCCGCGCCAATATCAGATCCAGCGCCTCCACCGCATGCAGCCGCAGATTCTGAATCGCCACTTCATCCGCTTCCTTCAAGATCGCCGCCAACTCCGACAGCTCCGCAAACACCGAAGGATCACGCGCAATCGCCTCCAGCGCCTTCGCCTTCGCCTTCACCTCCCTCGCCTTCCGGAAATCCTCCGCCAGCGCCTGCGACGCCGTAAACTCACCAGCACGCAACTCCAGCGGCAGGGTCCGCTTCGGCGGCACAATGAACTCAGGCCGCGTCTTCAGCACCTTCTTCGCATTCTCCCACCACGTCTTGAACTTCGCCTCACTGACAATCTTAGGCTTGATCACCGCTTCGAACGCATCCAGCAGCATGCTCCCGCCATGCGACTTCAGCACCTCGCGGATCAACGCCGGCGCATCCTCCTGCGCCAGCTTCGCCAGCGTCTCAGGGTCCGTGTACCGCCTCACCAGAATGTGCGTGTCCGCCACCAGCTCCAGCGACTTCACCGCAAACTCCGGCTTCATCGCATGCCCCTTCCGATCCTCGAAATCCACCACCACCTTCTCCTCGTCCAGCTCCCACGCCGCAATCCGCCCAATCCCCCAGCTCTTGTGCTGACAGAATAGCCCAGGCAGCAACTGGCTCAGCCGCGTCGCGGCACTCGCAGGAAATCTGCCGGTGGCAACAAGCTTGGCGACGTCGGGGTGCAGGTCGGACATAGGAAAAAAGGAAAAGAAAGCGTCAGATGCGTTCGGGGTTGACTCTCACCTGCCCGCACGCCCCGCCGATTGCAACCGGGAAGCGCCACGCCCAGCCCCTCCCAACCCGGAAAAACAGAAGCGCCGCCCCTTCAAAGGGCGGCGCTCTGCCTCATGGTTGATTCTCTCGGGCGCCTCCTCAGGCCGTCACCGACGCAATCGTCTTCAGAATCCGCGACGCAATCTGGTACGGATCACCCTGCGAATTCGGACGGCGGTCCTCAAGGTACCCCTTGTAACCGTTGTTCACAAAGCTGTGCGGCACCCGGATCGACGCCCCGCGGTCAGCCACCCCATAGCTGAACTTGTCGATCGACTGCGTCTCGTGCAGCCCCGTCAGGCGCAGATGGTTGTCCGGACCATAAACCGCAATGTGCTCGTCGCGGTACTTGTCGAACGCAGCCATCAGTTTCTCGAAGTATTCCTTCCCGCCAGTCTCACGCAGGGTCTTCGTCGAGAAATTCGCGTGCATCCCGGAACCGTTCCAGTCCAACTCGATCCCCAGCGGCTTGCAGTGGAAATTCACGTCAATCCCGTACTTCTCACAAAGACGGATCAGCAGATAGCGCGCCACCCACACTTCATCCGCCGCACGCTTCGAACCCTTACCGAAGATCTGGAACTCCCACTGACCCTTCGCCACTTCCGCGTTGATCCCCTCGTGGTTGATCCCAGCGTCAAGGCACAGGTCAAGGTGCTCTTCCACAATCTGGCGGGCAATGTCACCCACGTTCTTGTAGCCCACCCCAGTGTAGTACTCACCCTGCGGCGCAGGATACCCGCCATCCGGGAAACCCAGCGGCCGACCGTCCTGATAGAAGAAATACTCCTGCTCAAACCCGAACCACGTGTCCGGATCGTCCAGAATCGTCGCACGGTGATTCGAAATGTGCGGCGTCCCGTCCGCATTCATCACTTCACACATCACCAGCACGCCGTTCTTCCGCGTCGTATCAGGATACACCGACACTGGCTTCAGCACGCAATCCGATGAACGGCCCGGCGCTTGACGCGTCGAACTCCCGTCAAATCCCCACAGCGGAAGCTCCTCAAGGGTCGGAAAATCGGCGAATTCCTTCACCTGTGTCTTGCCGCGCAGATTCGGAACAGGGGTATAACCGTCGAGCCAGATGTATTCGAGTTTGTATTTGGGCATAAGGTTTTTTGGGTACGTTGCTCCGGCGGCGGCTCGGGGGTTGCGGCCCGGGGCAGGCTGCCGGTCATTCGAAATCCAGCAACTCCCGTGCCAATTCGCCGGGAGTTATTGAATTACATTCTTTCCGCCGAAACCACGCGTCAGTCCAGCGGAAACCTCCCGCTACTCAATCTTCAGCTCACTCCAGAAGCTGAACTCGTTCAGCCACCCAGTCGGCCAGTTCTCCAACCGCAGCTCCACCCGCTTCCCGCGATACGCCCCTAGATCGAACTCCACCCGCTTCCAACGCTCTTTCCCTTCGTTCGCCACCTTCACCCCGTCCCCCAATCGCTTCCCATCCGCACTCGCCCGCAACTCCCAATCCCCCCCATCGTGGCTCGCCACCCAAACCGACAGCTTCACCGCCTTGTCCGCAGGCAATTCCAGCGTCCGCACCAGCGCCGCCGCCTCCTTCCGGCCCGGTGGATGCAGCACCAGCACGTTCTTCCGCCCGCGGTACTCCACCAGCTTCGTCGGAGCACCCTCGAAATCCGCCCCCTCAATCTCCCAGTCCACATTCCACAGGCTCGCAGACTCCCGGTCCCGACGCTTCGCATCCCACAAATCCGTTCCATCCGATGGCGGCACCACCACCGCCTCCCGCCCATCCGCACTCAACACCAGCGCCGCCTTCTTCTCCGCACTCAGCACGCCTTCCTCCGGCGGCGCGAGCACATACCAGATCAGATCCCGGAACTGATCGTCCGGCAACTGCCCGAAACCCATCGGCATCAGGCTCTGGTGCGTGTTCTTCACTTCCTTGATCTCACTCCGCGGCACCACCGTCTCCACCCCGCCAATCCCCAGCAGCGTCATCTGCGTCGGCGTGTCCTCCAACACCCGCCCAGCCACCGTCCGCCCGTCCGCCGTCGTCACCAGAAAATTCTCATAACCATTCCCGATGATCTGATTCGGATCAATCACATTGGCTAGAATCGCGTCCAAATTGCTCCGCCCGGACCCGATCAGCTCCGGCCCCACTTCTTGCCCGCCCCCGTGGAACTTGTGACAAGTCGCACACGTCGCCGCAAAAATCAGCTTCCCCTTCGCAAGGTCAGGCTCCCCAGTCAGACACGCCTTCTTCTTCGCCGCCACCAGCGCCCTCACGTCGTCCCCCGATTCATTCCACGCCCCCAGCAACCGCTGCGCCCGATCCTTCAGCTTCTCGCTCTGCGCAAAACTCCGCCGCACACTCACCGGAATATCCGACGGATTGACCCGGCCGCTCTCCACCGAATTACCCGCCACCGCATCCAGTAACCGCTCGGACCAGTCAGCCCGCGACGCCAAAACCTCCGCCGCCGCCGTCTTCACACTAGCCGGATACTCCCCCCACGCCTTCAGTATCCCATTCGCCAGATCCATCCCCCCAAGCTCACCCGCCGCCCTCAGGGTCTCCACCGTCACTACCTCCGGCGACCGCTGCCCCAGCACCTGCAGCAACCCCGCACGCGCCGCATCACTCTTCAGCCGCCGCACCGTCCGGATCGCCTCAATCCGCTTCACCACGTCCGCCTTCTCGTCCAGCACCACACCCATTAGCGCCGCCACCGCATTCGGATCACCCAACAAGGTCCCCAACCGTCCCGCAAGGCTCCTCACATCCTCCGCCTTGCTAGCGCGCCACACCGCAAACAACGCCGCCGGATCATGCTTCAAAGGCTTCAGCGCCCCGGCCTCCTGCGCCTTCAACATCCCGTCCAAGGCATGCGCCGTCAGCACGTCGTCCCCTTTGATCTTCTCAAGATACCCCAGCAGCAAATCCATGTTCTCAGCCCGACGCGTGTCCGTCAGCCTCCTCGCCGCCTTGTACGTCAGCGTCCGCGCCAGCTGCACCTCCCTGGGCCCAGCCAGCATCACCACGTTCACAAGCTCCGGCCTCCTCGCCAGTATCGGCTCAAACGCCTCCCAGATCGCAAACCGCACCAACCGGTCATCTTCCTTCAGGCTCGCCCCGATCAATGTCCCCAGAATCCCGAGACTCAATTCCTCATCGATCGCCGCTTCCCCGCCCACCGTATACGCTCCCGTCACCAACCGCCGCAGCGCCATCGCCACCTCATACCGCACCGCCGGCATCGGATGCCGCGCCAGTTCATTCAGCAGATCCGCCGACCACAACCCCGGCTTCACAAACCCAGCGCCCTTCCCGCCCACCAACCGCGCTCCCCAACCAGCCGAAACCCGCCCATCCAGCACATGCTTCGCCAGCGCATACCCCCCGCCGCTTCTCACGTCCCCCATCCCGCCAAAACTCAGCGCCGCCGCCAGCCGATCCCCCAGTACCGCATCAGCCGTCCCAAGCGCCTTCCCTAACTCCGCCTCCAGCGCCGACGACATCGGAGCCTGCACACTCCGCACCACCGCCTGCCTCGCCACCCAGTTGTTCCGATGCCCCATCATCGCCACCAACTCGCCAGGCGACGCCTTGCTTACATCCAGTCCCTTGTCCTCGCGCGACACCCCCGCCAGCCGCTTCCCCGCCTCATTCCCCGTATAACAAACCCGCCAGATCCGCCCCTTCTCGCGGTCCACGCCCGCCGGATTCGCCTGCGCATTCTGATAGCAAGGATACTTGTCGCACCAGTCCATCACCCACAAAACCCCGTCTGGCCCCGTCTGGATGCTCACCGGCCGGAACCACCCGTCGTTCGCCCGCAGAAAATCCCTAACCGGCCGCGCCTTGAACCCCGCACCCGCCGGCTCCAGCGCTTCCTCGTGAATCGCATTGTCATGGATGTTCCCGAAAAACGCATGCCCCGCCGTGTCCCCGGGATACACCCCGCCCTGATAAATCTGAATCCCCGCATACGCAGCCCGGAAATGCTTCGGCTGATCCGGCTGCACAATGCTAGGCAGCAGCTCATACGCATACGGATTCTCCGGCGCCCCGCCCTGCCGCGCATAGATCCCACCCGGAGCCATGTGAAACAGGTGATCAATCACGCACGCCTCCACAAACGCATTGCCCTGAGCATCGAAATCCACTCCCCACGGATTGCTCGTCCCGTCCGTGTACACTTCGTGAAACGCCACCACCGGATCCGCCGCCGCATCACCCGTCGCCGTCAGCTTCACCCGGTAAATCCCCGCATTCAGCACGTTCCCCGCATCATCCTTCTCCCCAGGCCGCCGCACTTTGCTGTTCGTGAACACCCCGTGCGTGAAATACATCATCCCGTCCGGCCCCCACATGAAACTGTTCAGCAACTCATGCCGGTCCTCCAGCCCGAACCCCGTCAGCACCGCCTTGTACTCGTCAGCCTTGTCGTCCCCGTCCGTATCCCGGAAGAAAAACAGGTTCGGAGCCTGCCCCACATACACCCCGCCGTGCCCGCACAACACCGCCGTCGCCAGACTCAATCCCTCCGCAAACACCGTCCGCTTGTCCGCCTTCCCGTCATTGTCCGTGTCCTCCAGAACCACCACCCGGTCCCGCGGCGAACTCGGACCCATCTTCACCACCGGCCGGTACTTCCCGTCGCCCGCCGCCTTCTGATACTCGTTCGTCTCCTTCGCTCCGCTCGGGTACTCGTATAACTCCACCACCCACAGTCTCCCCCGCCCATCCCAGCTCATCGCCACAGGATTCACCACCATCGGCTCCGCCGCAAAATTCCGCACCTCATACCCCTCCGGCACCTTCATCTTCCCAATCGCCTCCTCCACCGACGGACACGGATTCTGCGTCGGCTGATAAACACCCTCCAGTTCCTTCCCGGAAACCGTCAGTGTCATGAACCCTACTGTGAACAAGGAAAGCGATCGCTGCATCCCACCACCCTGCGCACTCCTCCGCCGCTTGGCAATCCCCGCAAAAAATGAAACGGCCGGCCGCGCACCAACGCACGACCGGCCGTCAAACCAGCTCAGTTCGCGTACACCACCCGCACCCTGATATACCGCCGCACACTCCCCGCCATCGGCCGCGTCTCCACCGCACGCCACGTCTCCACCGCCCCGGACACCGACACCCGGCTCTCCACCACCGTGCCCGAACTCCACGTCACAAGGTCGTCCGACACTTCCGCAATGTACGTCAACCCAGCCCCCGCATACCTCGTATAACTGATCGCTAGCAGCCCACCCTCCGTAGAACCCTGCGGCAGTCCACTCGTCGTCGATGCCCTCGGATCCATCCCCAGCGCAAACTCCAGCAGGTTCACAATCCCATCCCCATCCGGATCCCGGCTCATCCCCGTCACTAGCGGATCCGCACTCCCCAGTACCCGCACCGCCCACGCATCATACGTCTCCGTGACCGTCACCGTCACCTCGTCACTCACCGCCACCGTCCCCGTCGCCGTCAATCGCAGCACATACACCCCAGGCAACGTGAAATTCGCTGTCGTCGACACCTGCCCCGCCGTCCCGAACACCACCGCCCCAGGCCCGCTCACCCGCGTCCACGCCACCGTCACCGCCGCTGGATTCTGCGACCCGTAACTCAGCACGCCCTCCAGATCAATCCCCCCAGGAATCGCCACCGCCTGGTCCTCCCCGGCCGCCACCGCAAAACTCCCGTTCAACCCCGGATTCGGCACCGCAGCCCGCCACGAAACCGCCTTGTCCCACGTGTTCCGCGCTCCCGCCGCATTCACAATCTCAAGCGACGCACCACCGCCATCCGTCACCGGATACCATCCATCCCCATAAGCAAAATCCAGAATCCCCAGCTGATACCCGTCAATCTCCATCCGCACCCGCTCGCCACCATTGCTCAGACTCCCACCATACGTCCCCCCGAACGGCACCCCCGGATACCGCGCCGAAAACGCCGTCTGCGACACATTCGAAATCACCACCATCTTCCCAGCCTCCAATTCCGTCCCGGGCTCAAACTGGAACGTGATCCCGTTCACAAACTTCACCGTCCCCAGCAGCAGCTTCTCCGTCGCACTCAGATTCCTCAACTCGATGAACTCAGGCGTCCCCGCACCCGGTGGATTGTACATCAGCTCCGTAATCCGCAGGTTCTCCAGCAGCAGGGTCTGCGCCGTCAGATCCGTCGTGTTAGAGTACCCGGGCGTCGGCAGACTGAAAAACACCAGCCCACCACCACCATCAGGACTCCGACCCTGCGACACATCCTCCGTCTGCGGCTCGATCACCACTTGATCAATGATCCGCCCAGCCCCGTCCAGCAGCGCCAGCGGCTCCCTCAATCGGTTGATCGAAAACGCCAGATGGTTCGATCCCTGCTCCGGCGCATTGTCCGCAATGCACCGCACAAACCCGCCCGCCCCGATGAAACTCAGCGCCGGCAGCGGCGATTTGCCAGGTTCATTGATCGCGTCATCCGTCAGCACCAATCCACCCAGCGCCACCGGCTGCACCCCCGGATTGAACAGCTCCACAAAATCATTCTCCACAATGAAATCATTCGCCGCACTCCATTCATTCAACCTCAACGCCGCAGCCGACCCCAGCGCCACCCCGGCATTCGCCGCACCGATCGTCGGCTCAGTCAACGCCCACGCCAGATCCGTTCCCAGCCGCCCGATCGATTTGTCAGTCACCTGATATCCAAACCGCACGCTGTCGATCAACGTCGCCCCGACCGCACTCCCATTGTACAAGTACAGCGCATCCCCATCACGATCCAGATTGAACCCGGTCTGATCCGACCGCAGCACCAGATACCCCCCGGGCGCGATCACCGTCCCCGCAGGGAACAAATACCGCGGCCCTTCCCCAGCCGTCAGCTCCTTCTCCGCGAGCGACCATCCCTCCAGACTCACCGGCGTCCCGCCAAGATTCCGCAACTCAATCACATCCGGCCGCGCCCCACCCACTAACCACGCCCCCGCATTGTCCGCCAGCACTTCATTGATCACCACCGGCCTCACCGCCGGATCCACCACAAACGGCCGCGTCACCGTCGGCACACTCTGCCACACCCCCGCATCATTCCTCCCGATCACCGACACCGTATGCGGCCCCGCACTCAGATTCGTCAGCACAATCGGCGTCGTCACCGGAATCTCCCCGGACAACACACCTCCATCCACCGCAAACCGATACACCGTATAACCCCAGTTGTACGCCGCCACCGTCCCCGACTGAAACACACCGCCAGGCCCCACCGTCAGCGTCAGCGACGCCCCGTCCACCGGAACCGCAGGCACCCCGCCAACCGCCACACCCGCAGGCTGCATCCCGCCCCGGTTGCCCCCGAACATTCCCGTCCACCGCGCCGGCGACAACGGCCCCACCACCAGCGCCGCCCGCACCCGCGCAGCCGCAGCCATCCCCTGCGCCACCGTCCCCGCACCCAGCGTGGTCGGCAGCACCAATCCAGCCGTCGCGAGCTGCGCACCCGCAGAAACATTCCCCGCTCCCGGCCCGCTCCACGTCACTCCCGCAGGAAACAGATTCCCATCCATCCGCACGGTCAGATTCGCTGCGTTGTAGTTCGCCGCCAGCACCGCACAATCATCAATCACGTTGTCCGCAATGTACGCGCCCTGACCATCCGCCAGCGCCGACAACGCCACGTCGTCATCCGTGAAATTGATCGCCGCAATGTCCACCCCGGACCCGTACGCCCGGTTCACCCGCGACACCGTGTTGTTCACAAACACAAACCGGCTCCGGTTCTTCGCCAGCACCGCGTGATCCACATCGTAAAACAAATTGTTGATGATCGTCCACTCCGACACCGACGCATTGTCCTGCCCGCCCGAAATCGCACTAGCCGTATCCTTCGGATTCGGCCGCTGCGTGTCCTGATGCACCCCGAAGAAGACATTCCCCTCAATCCACGCATCCGTCGAATCCAGATCCAGACAGTCGTCCGTCGCCCCGTCAAACACGTTCCCGATCACCTGCAGAATCGCCCCGGGACGGTTCCCACCCGTGAAATCAATCGTGTCATTGAACCCCCACGTGTGCCCGAAATAATTGCCCCGGAACACGCCGTACCCACCCGCCGGAATCCCCGTCACACCATGCAGCATCTCCGGCGCACTCGTCACATTGAACGTCCCCGCATATGTCGGAAACACCGAGTTCGACACCACGAACGAACTGTTATCAAAACTGATGTACTGCACCACCGGCGCATTCCCCCACACCGTGTTGTCGAAGAACACCACCGCATTGTTCACGTGGCACTTCGCATTGTGCCCGCCAATCGTCGTGCCCCCCGCATTCTCAATGTCCACATAGCTCAACCGGCTCTCCTGCGTCGCATTCAGAAAATCCAGCGCCCCCCAGTTCCCCGCCCCCGGTGCCGCCGCAAACCTAATCCGGCTCGTCTCCGTCCCCTGAGCAATCAGCCGTCCCGTGCCCGTCACCTGAATGCTCGCACCAGCATCCACATACACCGTCGCCCCAGCCCCGATCGTCAGGGTCACCCCGCTCGGCACCGTCAGCGTCCCCGTCACCTGCCACGGCCCGCCCGCCGCACTCCACGTCTCACTCGCCGCTAGCGTCCCCGCCCGCGTCGTCGTCCCGCCATCATCAAACCAGATCTCCACCACCTGGCTGTCCAGCACCGCATCCCCTGCCCCCAGCGCCTGCACCGTCACCCGGTTGATGCCCGGATTCAACGTCACCGCCGCTCCAGCCGCCCACGGTGCCGCCCCCGTGCCGCCTTCCCCATCCCCAGCCGCACTCCCGCCGCCAGTGTCGTTGTAATTGTCAGGCAGCACCTCCACCCCGCCCACCAGCAGCTTCCTCACACGACTCGAATCCACCGTCCCGGACAACCCAGTCGCATTCGCCGTCGTCGTCCGCGGATACCCGCTCTGCACCGGCAGATTCGTCCCCGCCGTCAGTACCGCCGGCGGTTGGCCCGCCGCATCATACCCCAGCACCGCACGCAGAATGTAATCCCGCCGCGTCGCATTGAAGTTCTTGATGTTGTCCCGCGCCGAAACACTCACACCGCCCCCCGGCCCACCCCAGTTGCCCAGCGTGTTGTCCACCATCGCATTGAAATTCGCCGGCAGAAACACCGTCCCCAGCAACTCCACCATCTGCGCCTTGTACCGCTGGTTGCTCTCAGGATTCGTATACAACGGCGCCAGCGCCCCGATCCGCTCGCCGCTGTTGCTGAAATTCCCCGTCACCTGATACACCGTCGCCGTCGGCGATGTCGGATCCGCTGAACTCGTGTTCCCTCCCTGCCCCCACACCGTGTCAAAATCGTGCGCCAGCGGAATGAACCGAGGATCCACCTCGCCACGATACAACCCGTAGTCGTCATTGCTCCCGTTAGACAGGTTCGTCTCGTTGTGATTCACAATCGCCTGAAACGCCAGCCACCGCAGCCAGTAGTCCAGATTGATCACCTCGTCCATCTGCGGCACCGTCGGCGCCGTCGCCCCGCGGAACATCGTCATCAGGCCGTTCAGGTCCCGCCAGTCATTCAATCCCTCGTTCGAATTCTTCAGCCACCCGTCACTCAGATACCCACTCGCACTCGGCACCCCCGGCGCACTCTCCCGCACCGTGAAATTCTGGTGCGGCCTCACCTTCTTGTACAGATTCCCACCCGAATCCAGCGGCCGCCTCAGCTTCAGATACTCGCTCCCCGCAGGCTGCAGATGAATGAACCAACCCCAGCTCTGCTGCTGGTTCTGCAACGCCCGGTTCCCCCCATTCACCCGCAACTGCACCGGCCACGACCGCTCGTGAATCAACCCCGCAGCCTCCATCGCCTTGCTCGCCAGATGCCCCAGATGCGTGTACCACACATTCAGGTTCATCTCCGTGTCCCCGTTCCAGTCGTCATCCTTCGGAATGTCCAGCCGCCAGTTGTTCACCGCATTCCCCCGCGACCCCGCTCCCCGCACCCGCAGTCCACACCGATAACGGATCTCTGTGTTCGCCCCCTGCCTCGTCACCAGCGTCACATTCACCCTCGAATCACTGTTCCGGTCCCACGCACTGCTCTGAAACAAATCCACGTCAGCCACCGCACCCGCCAGTCGGTAGATCGGATAGTTGCTGTTCCACGCCTCCTCATCCACCTGATAAAACGCATTCGCCGCCTGCACCAGCACGCCCGCCCCATTCCGCCCAGGCGGCGGCCACGTCCGGCTCAACCCGCCCGCATCGCTCGCCATCACATAAAACTCCACCACCGTCCCCACCGCCTGCGCTGGAATCACCCCGCCAAACCGCCCGTCCCCGGCCGCACCATCCCCAGTCCGCCCGTCATCCCTCATCACCACCTGATTGAATGCCCCCGGCGCTGCACTCGACACCCGCCAGAACAACGCCGCCACCGGCGCACTCTCAGCCTCATCCTTCAACTCCGCCGTCACCGTCACGGCCTGCGTCGACCCTGGAATCGCCGGATCATGCCTCACCTTCCCAATCAGCGGAGCCACCTCCGCCGCACGCACACTGTTAGGCTGCCCGGGCGTCGGATTGCCCGTCGATGCCTCCCAGTTCTCTCCGTTCCCGTTGCCCAGCACCGGATTGATCAGCTCCAGCGACGCTCCCCTCCGGTCATGCCGCGCAAACCACCCCCAGCCCGTCTCCCCGCTCAAGGTCTCCTCCCGACGCTCCGCCCAATCCCCTTCGTCCGCGTACGTCACCTCATCCACCACCGTCCCGTCAGCCGCCACCAACCGCACTCTCTCCCCGCCGTCACTCAACTCCCCAGTCCACCCGCCCCGCAGCAGCGCCACACTCCCGTACGTCGCCGAAAACACCACCGGATCCGCCGCAATCACCAGCAGCCCGTTCCCAGGAATCACCGTCCCAGCAGGAATCACAAACCTAACCCCCGCATTAAGCGCCCACCCTGACACATCCAGCGCCCCGGGATTCGCATTCAATATCTCCAGAAACTCCTCCCGCGCATCAATCGACGCCGGATTGTACATGATCTCGTTGATGTACACCTTCGCCAGATCCACCCCCACAGACACCGTCGCCGTCACCACCGCCGACTGCAATTCCCCGTCACTCGCACGATAACTGAAACTGTCCACCCCCGAAAACCCTGGCTCCGGCGTGTACGTAAACCCACCCGACGCATCCAGCACCACCGTCCCGTGCGCCGCAGGCAACGCAATCACCGCACTCAGCACCTGCCCGTCCACATCACTATCATTCCTCAACACCCCGCCCGAAGCCGGCACCGTCAGCACCGTGTCCAGCGGTGTCCCGAAACTGTCCCCCTTCGCCACCGGCGCATCATTCACCGGCACCACCGTCACCGTCACCGTCCCCACCGCCGCCGAATCCCTCGTCCCGTCATTCGCACGGTACGTGAATGTATCCGTCCCGTTGAAATCCGCCTGCGGCGTGTACACAAACGCACCGTTCGCCTGCATCGCCACCGTCCCCCTAACCGGTTGCGTCACCACCGTAGCCGTCAGTGGATCCCCGTCAGGATCCGTATCATTCCCCAGCACCCCCGGAACCCCCACCGTCAACGCCCCATCCTCCGCCACACTGTAAGCATCCGCCGCCGGCACCGGCCGCCCGTTCACCCGAATCGTCACCGTCGCCCGCGGCGATGTCGCCACGCCATCCCCAGCACGATACGCAAACGTCACCGACCCCACAAACCCAGGCGCAGGAACATACGAAAACGATCCATCCCCATTCAATGTCAGCGATCCAGACGTCGCCGGCACCGTCAGCACCGCCGTCAGCACCGTCCCCGCATCCGCATCCCCATCATTCCCCAAAACCCCCGGCGCAGCCACATTCAACGCCACTCCCGGATCCGTCGCATACGAATCCGCCACCGCCACCGGCACGTCATTCACATTCGCCACCGTGATCGTCACCGTCGCCGCCCCCGACGGACCGCCAGCATCGCTCGCACGGTACGTGAACGTATCCACCCCCGCAAAATCCGCCCTCGGCACATAACGGAACGACCCATCCCCATTCACCGTCACCGTCCCATTCGTCGGCCCAGCCACCAGCGCAGCCGTCAGCGCATCACCATCCGCATCCACATCGTTAGCCAACAACCCCGCCACCGCACTAACCGTCAACTCCGCATCCTCCGTCGCATTGAACGCATCCGCCAGCGCCCGCGGCCGCACATTCGGCCCCGGAATCACATTGATCGCCACCGTCGCACGCCCCGACGCCAATCCAGTATTGTCCCGCGCCACATAACTGAACGTGTCCGATCCCACATACCCGTTGTTCGGAATGTACGTGAACGTCCCGTCCGCATTCACCGTCACCGTCCCGTTCGCAGGTGCCGTGTGCGACAAAATCGTCAGCACCGCCCCCGCATCGCTATCCGTATCGTTCGCCAGCAATCCCGCCGCCAGCGCCCGCGTCACCCGCAATCTCAGATTGAAACTCACATCCGAACTCGTCGGAGCCGTCTGGTGAATCTCCGCCGCAAACGTGTTCTCACCCAATGCCAGCGCATTCAGCGGCAACGGAAAATTCGCCACCACATTGTTCCCGCTCGCCGCACTGCAGTAGAAATCAAAAGCCGGATTCAGCGTCGTCGCCGCCGACGGCATGTTCGCCGTCCGCACCACCTCCGCACCATTCAGAAACACAATCCCGCCATCATCATGCAGCAGCGAGATCTCCGCCGCCGTCACATTGTACAGATCACTCACCGTGAACTTCCGCCGGAAATACGTCGTCGCATACCGCCCACCCTCTCCACTCACATACCCCGGCGTCGCATTGTCCTCCACCACCGTCACTTCATCCCCGTTGCCATACCCTAACTCCGCACCGCCCGACTTCCACGCCGTATCCACAAACTCCGGTGCCCGCCACGCCACACCCTGATCACTCCCGTTGTCCAGATACTTCCACACACTCGGCACCGCCGCCGATCCATAAGGCACCACATCATCCGTCACCGTCCCCACCGTCAGCGCCGTCACCACCAGCGGCGCATTCTTCGGCGTCGTATACGTGTCATTCACCGCCACCGGCGCCGCCCCCAATCCCACCACCGTGATCCTCACCGTCACATCCTGCGACACCGCCAACCCGTCACTCACCCGGTAAATGAAACTCGCCTCCCCGGAAAACGATGCCGCCGGCGTGTACACAAACGACCCGTCACCATTCAGCACCAGCACACCCTGCCCAGCCGTCACATTCGTCACCAGCTGCACCACCAGCGCACTCCGCGGATTGTCCACATCCACATCATTCTTCAACACCCCGTCCGCCGCATTCACCGTCAACGCCACCTGCTGGTTCGTCGTATAATTATCCCCCAGCGCCACCGGTACATCATTCACCGGATTCACCGTGATCGCCACCGTCGCCGTATTCGACGCCACCGGATCCACCGCATCAA